>CAJWMA010000042.1 GCA_913042995.1 uncultured bacterium
GGAAACTCGATGGGCGGCAGTGGAACACTCGGAATCGGGATGCGCCGAGGCGATGTCTTCGCGGCGATCAAGGCCAATGTTCCCGCTGGAATTGAGCACGTCTCCCATCGTATGGGCTTCCCTCCCCAGGCCGTTCCACAGGATACCAAGCTGCCCGACCCCCCGATCGTGATCAACTATTCCGCCCAGAACGACGGCTGGTCCGCCGGCCATGACCTCTTCGCGAAGTCCATGAACGATCGACACTACGCGTTGTTCTTCTATTGGGGACCCTTCGGCCATGCCAACAACCACGCGAGAATCAGCAAGGTCAACGACCTGATCAACTCTTTCGACTGGCTGGAGGTCAGGAAGAACGAAGCCTATCCCGTATTCACCAGGGCCTCGACCAACGATAAGCTGCCGTGGCCGAACGATGTGCGCAACAAGGCCTCCGGCCAGGTCAACGCGTTCTTCCGCTGGAAGAACCTGGAGGACAAGAGCGAGCAGCTCCAGATATCGCTCTTCCTGGTGAACGCGAAACAGCTCGAGACGGCCTTCGAGATACCAGGATCCTCGATGGCGGATGTCTCCATCCGCAGGATCCAGAACCTGCGGATCAAGCCCGGTGAAGCCTTCAAATGGTCTTTCGGCAAGGCGAAAGGCGAGGGAGTAGCCGATGCTGACGGACTGATCACGATCCCCGGACTGAAGATCACGGCCAGCCCGACAACCCTGGCCATCAACCGTTAACCCTCAGCCAGGCCATGAAACATCTACCCCTGCTGGAACAGAGAAAAATTGAGGCGCGGGTTCTCGCGCCGATGATCCGCGCCTTTGAAGAAGAGCTCGGCAAAGAGAAAACACACGCGCTGGTGGGCAAGGTAATAAGGGGGCTGGCCAGGGAAGCCGGCGAGGACATCGCGAAGGAGCTCGAAGGGACGCCGATGGAAAAAATAACCTCGCTGCTCCCTCGGTTCAATGAAGGGGGCGCCCTTGAAATGGATGTCCTCAAACAGGACGCCTCGCGCTATGAATTCAACGTGACCCGCTGCCGCTTCGCGGAGTTCTACAAAGAGCTGGGGATCCCTGAGCTGGGCCAGCTCCTGTCCTGCAACAGGGACTCCGCCCTGAGCGAAGGGATCAGCTCCGAGCTCGAGCTCGAGCGTTCGCAGACCATCATGGAAGGAGCCTCGCATTGCGACTTCCGCTTCCGGCTCAAAGGCCCGCCATCAAAAGACAAGGACTGAGAGATCATCATGGCATTCGCACACTTCACCCTGGCCACCACGGATCCGCAAAAAACGGGGGGCTTCTTCGAGGCCACCATGGGCTACAGGCAAATCGAAACACCGGAAAATTCGCCTCGCGACCTCTGCTGGCTGGAGATTGCCCCGGAACAACAGATCCACCTGGTACGAGTCGACGACTTCAAGATCTCAGCGCATGAGAAAGAATTCGGCCGCCACATCGCTCTCTTTCATGACCTCAAAGACTTCGATGGACTCAAGCAACGCCTGGTGGACAACGGCGCCCGCATTGTAGAACCCCTGCGAGAGACGCCTCACCAGCGCTTCTTCTTCGAGACCCCCGAGGGCTATCTCTTCGAGATCATCGAGAGCCCCTGAGCTCCTCCCGGGCCCGCCTGTAGGCCTCGAAGAGCTCCGCCGCGTAGGCGACATAGTCAAAATCAATGTCGGAGGCCACTGTCTGGATCAGGGCCCAGAGGGTTTCTCGCAGGAGGGAGACGGCCTTCAGGATGCTGACCTGCCGGGCAGCAGCCGGATCTTCGCCGCCGAAATACGCCGCCAGCAGAAGCCCCTCCTCGCCTGGCCCCAGGCCGCAATTGCCGCTGACCCCGGCGAGATCGAACAGTGGATTGCCCATACCGCCATATTCCCAGTCCACCAGCCAGAGGCTCGTCCCATCATCGAGGATATTCGCCGCCAGCACATCATTGTGACAGAGAGCCGGCCTGAACGGCTCGAGCTCTTCCGAAAGACCATCGAGATCTTCCAGGATGGCATCGAGCTGATCCGGCAGCACGGCTCCCAGCTCCTTCGCGTTACCGACATAGGTCCGGATGGTCTGGAAAGGACAAAAATAGAGCAGCTCACCTCGAAGCTCGGCACGCGACTCATGCAGCCCACGCAGCAGCCGGGCAAGCCGCTCCAGGGCAGCCTCCTCCTTGACATCCGAGTCCTCGAGGGTTCTACCCTCGATGTACTCGCTCACCAGCACCCCCTCCTCGTGGTAGACGATTGCCGGCGCGACACCGATCGAAGCGGCCGCGGCCTGGCAGGCGCGCTCATTGGCCCGGTCGATACCCAGCACCTTCCTGTCCTCACAAACACGCGCCATGCGTTTTCCGGCGGAGCAGCTGACCTTGTAGTTCCGGTTGGTAATTCCACCGGGCAGCTCCTCGAGTTCAACGCCTGAACCCCAGCACGGAAGAGAGAGGATTCTCTCTTTACTCATCTGCCCTGGCCTTCCGCGCTCCAGGGATCTCGAAGACACCCCGCATCTTCATGACACGTCCTCTCCACTCCAGCGCCCATCGATCAGTCGGTACAGGCCGGCCCCGGGATTCCTGTCGCCAAGCTCCACCGGAAGCCTGTCCGCACGAACATTGTCATAGCACTCCAGCGCGGCGAAGCGGCGGATGGAGCCGGGTATTCCCACCGCCGTGAAGCCGGGATGCCCAGTGGCGGGGAACGGTCCGCCGTGATTCATCGCCGAACTGACCGCCACGCCGGTGGGCATCTTGTCGTTGAGAAGCCTCCCCACGCGACTGCGCAGATTCCTGGCGATCGAGGCGTAGAGAGCATCATCGCCGCCCTCGGCACAGGAATAGATAGAGCCTGTCAGGTTCCCCTCGAACACCTTGCTGATCTCGATCAGCTCCGCCTCATCGGCGGCCTCGACAATCAGCCCGGCATTGCCAAAGGCCTCGCGCTGCAGAGCCTCGGGCTGCCGGAGAAAGCTCTCGCCGGAAACCTTGAGAAGTGTATTCTGAAAACGAAAGCCAGCGCCATCCACCGGAGCGCCGCCGGTCAGCAGTTCGGCTCCGCACGCCACAAGCGCATCGACCGACTCACCAAGACCAGAGACCACCCTCTCACCGAGAAGACAGCCGGGCTCGGTCTCTTCAAAACCAGCCGTCGCCCCGGAGATGAATTGCCTCGAGGACTCTGATGCAACCACCACTGTAATGCCCGGGTTGGTACAAAACTGTCCGGCGCCCATCAGGACGGACGTAACATACTCGCCAACCAGCTCCTCTCCACGCGACTCGATAGCGCGCGGGAGAATAAAGATGGGGTTGATGCTCGACAGCTCGAGATAAATCGGCTTGCCGGCCTTGTCGGCCGCGGCCTTCAGGGTGAGGCCGGAGGAGCGGGCGCCGGTATAACCCGTGGCGCCAATCGCCGGATGGGAGACGAGAAGCTCTCCATCCTCATGACTGAGCCGGTAGAGCATCTGCACCGTCGCCGGAGGCAGGCCCGCGTCTCCCAGGGCGGCGTGAGCCTGCTCGGCCAGCAGCCGGGAGGTCCCGGGATGACTCGAATGCGCCTTGGCGATGACCGGGTTCCCTGCCGCGATCGCGGCGGCGAAATCACCGCCTGAGATACCGTTGAAAGCCAGGGGGAAATTGTTCGGTCCGAATATCGCGACGGCGCCGCCAAGCGGCCCCAGCCGCGAGCGAATATCTGTTTCTGTATCAATGGTCGCCTCCATCCAGGTGCCCTCGCGCGCAGCCGCGGCGGCCTGGCGAAGCTGTCCCGTGGTCCGGGGGAGCTCGACATCCCGCAGCCGCGGGGACAGGGGCAGGCCGGTCTCCCTGCTGGCCATCCCGGCGATCTCATCCGCATTGGCATCGATCCTGTCCGCATAGGCATCGAGGAATGCGGCCCGCGCGCCAGCCTCAAAATCGAGAAGCGCATCGGCTGCCCCGGCGGCGGCCTCGACAGCGGCCTCCAGGTCAGCTCTCGAGCTCACGGGGTAATCACCCTCAATCGGTTCTCCTGTAGAAGGGTCCATCGCCTGGAAAGAACCCGCCGCATCAGCCTCTCTCCACTGCCCGGCGAGCAGGACTGGAAAGTTCGTCATTACCGACCTCGCTCTCTTTTGAACGCCACTGAATTCGTAAAAGGCCCGATATCCTAAAGAATCCGCGCCTTTTCGTCCATCCGCAGAACGCCTCTAAACTCCCGTTCTTCGCCGGCTCAACAGGCTGAAACCCCGCTCACAAGATTCCCCGATTTTTTGGACAGGCGCTCGGAGAGCAAATGTAGAATAGATACCTGGGTCTCATTCGTTTCTCGAATGGCTTACACGAAATGAAAAAATACCTGGCCATCCTGTTCATATTCCTCTTCGGCCTCCTGGCCGGCGTCTGCATCCGCTACCAGGATCGGATCGCGCTGGCCATCGATCTCGCCCCGGCCAGCGGAGGAGATGTCAACGCCGACGGAATGGTCAACATCACCGATGCCGTCTACCTGTTGACCTTCCTCTTCTCCGGTGGTGAGCCTCCGCCCCCCCTGCCGGAATCGCGTCCGGTAACCACCCTCTACGTCACCAGGCATTTTGAGAAGGGACCGGGAAATGATCCTGGATTGACCGAGGCTGGCCAACGGCGGGCGCGGCTGCTGGCCCAGATGCTGGCCAACGCCGAGCTTTCCAGCTTTATCACCAGCGAGCTCCGCAGAACCATCGAAACCATCACTCCACTGGCGGAGAGCTACGGAGTGACCGAAGACGATTTCCAGAAAATTGGCGATATCGACGCCGTGGTCGATTATGTCCGAGCCCTGCCGCAGGGCTCCAACGCCATCCTCTCACACCACAGCTTCACCCTGCACCAGATCCTCACGGGTCTCTGTGTACCCGGGCACGACAGCATCCGCATCAGTGGAAGCGCCTACGACAATCTCCTGATCGTCCTCTTCCCGGCCGGAGGCACCCCGAAGCTGCACCACCTCAAGCACGGCGAACTCCCCGCCCCCTGCCCGGAAATCGAGCCCGTCCCGGCGCTGCCGGAGCGAAACTGACCCGACCCGCCGCGGACAACGGCCTGGAAAAATCACCCTTTCGCCAGGCTATAGTCACTCTGCTGGTGGAAGCCATCGATCTTCAGGACGCCTTCCGGATGCGCCTCGAGAACACTCCAGGCATTGTTGCCTTTTGAAAGAGCTCCCTCGATGAGAGCCGCCAGCGTCACATAGTGCACAGAACCGATGACCTTGTGATCATTGACATGGTTGTGTCCCTGGAAAACCGCGAGCACTCGGCCGGAACCTTCAAGAATTTCTCTCACCTTCGCGGCACTGCGAACCCCGTAATTCCCCCCCACGTCGAGACGCTGATGGGCAAAGACAATGGTCGGCTTTCCCGTCTTCTTCAGATCTGCGGCCAGCCATTTTCTCTCCTCGGGCGGAATCTCGGTATCGGTCCACTTGAAATTTTTTCGCCCGTAGGAAACTCCATCGGCCCGGAAGCAGGCATCTAGAACGACGAAGTGGAACTCGCCCCGGTCAAAAGAATAGTAGGCGCGCTTCGACTTTTTCCGCTGCCCGCAGCTAGCGAGAAATTCCTCCTTCTTCAACCTGGAGACGCAGTGGTTCCCGAGAACGTAATGGCGGTCTCCCTTGAAGCGGGAGAACTCCGCCTCGATCTTGCGTACATAGTCGAGCTCTTTCTCGAGCGTGGGAGCCTCATCGACAAAATCTCCCAACTCGACCGCGAAGTCCGCCTTCACCCCGTTGAAATGATCTACCGCCGGGCGAATCTTGCGCAGGGAATCACGGTAATGACGACTGCCCGCGGTGGCCTTCTCCGCATAGTGCAGGTCCGTGATGAGGCCGATCTTCAGCAGGGGCCTGGACCTCTCCGCGAGAACCCTTCCGAGCGCGGCCCCGGCGGGTCCGAGGAAGAGGCTGCCGCCTGCGAGGGCCGCTCCGGCGAGAAGCCCCCTCCGACTGACGAACCCCCTGCCATCGCAAGCTGTACTTCGTTCGTTCTTCTGCATGAATACGCTCCCGGTATGGTGAAACGAACCGCGGCCTCAACCCGCCTTAATCTACACCGTCGCCGGTGCCTCGGCCACATCCGAGCCCCCTGATGGCGGAAAGTCGCCCGGAGTTGAACTTACCCACGGATTCTCTGTCCATGTTAGGATCGAATCCATGACCAGCGGAAATCCAGACGGCCTGTTTACCGGTTTCGGATTCGGAGCAATCCAGGCCGGGCTCTTCACCCTTGAGGCTCTGCGGGAAAACGCCTTCGAACAGGTAGCTGTCTGTGAAATATCGGAGCCCCTGGTAGAGAGAGTTCGACAAAACGGCGGGCTCTTCACGGTTAACATCGCCCATGAAAATGGAATCGAAACGGTCGAGCTGGGGCCCGTAGAGATCCTGAACCCAAACTCCGCGACCGACCGGGAGCTGATCGTAGAGAGGCTCGTCCGCTCCAGCGAGGCCGCCACAGCTGTGCCCTCGGTAGACATCTACACCGCCGGGGGAGCCGGCAGCATCCGGGGGCTTCTGGCCGAGGCCCTGCGATCAGAGAGGGAGGCCCCGCTGATGGTCTATACGGCTGAGAACAACAATCGGGCCGCGGAGATCCTTGAGGAAGCCGTACGCGCAGAGGCGGGACTTCCCCAGCAGCTCTTCGACGAGAGAATTTCATTCGTGAATACGGTGATCGGAAAAATGAGCGGCATCATCTCCAACCCGGAAGAGATCACCGCCAGGGGAATAGCGCGGCTGGCCCCGGGACACGACTCCGCAATCCTGGTAGAAGAATTCAACCGGATTCTCGTTTCAACCCCGAGCGGGTACAACGCGGCCGGCTGGCGGCCGGCCTTTACGAGCTTCGAGACCAGGAAAGAGCTGCTGCCCTACGAGGAAGCGAAGCTCTACGGACACAATGGCGTCCACGCCATGGGCTCCTACCTGGCCAGCCTTCTCGGAAAAACCCGCATGGATGAGCTCCGCCTCGTTCCCGGCGCGGTTGCTTTCCTCGAGCGCGCCCTTGTCGACGAGGCCGGGGCGGCCCTGCTCCGCAGGCACTCAGGCCTTGATGAGCTCTTCACCCCGGAGGGTTTTTCCGAATACGCCGCCGAGCTCATCCCCAGGATGCTCAACCCGCACCTCGGCGACCTGGTGGCCAGGGTGGCGAGAGACCCCGAGAGAAAGCTGGGGTGGAACGACCGACTCGTTGGAACACTCCGCCTGGGCATCGAGACCGGGGTGGACATGCCGCGCTTTGCCCTCGCGGCGGCGGCCGCGCTGCGTTATCTCGCCCCCTCGGCGGCAGGCCCCGCGACTGCCCTCGAATGCATCTGGAAAAAGGACACCCCTCCGGCAAAAGAGGCCGCCGTAATTTGCGCTCTCATTGAAACCGCCCATGAAAAGTTGAGTACGGCAAGGGTCGAAGATCTTTTTACTTCGCCCGAAGTCTTTGATTCGTAGATAATCCCCCCTGCGAAAAATCACCCCAGAGAGCGGAAAAAATGGCCCACCCAATCCTGATGCCCAAAGCCGGACAAAGCATGACCGAGGGCAAGATCGTCACCTGGCTGAAAAAAGAAGGTGACCCCGTCGAGAGAGGCGCGCCTCTGCTCGAAATTGAGACGGACAAGGCCAATCTTGACGTCGAGGCGACCGAGGAGGGCATCCTGCGCCTGATCGCGCACCAGGAGGGCGAAACCGTTCCCGTGCTGACCGTCATCGGCGTCATCGGCGAACCTGATGAAGAAATTGATCTCGATGCCCTGAGAAGCCAGCATGAGAAGCCGGCGGAAGAATCGAACGAAACCGAAAAAAAAGCGGCGGTTCCCGCGCCCGCTGAAAAGCCCCGTCCCCTGAAGGCCGCAAAGACCGAGGGGGAAAAGAAGAGCTCGCCGCCGCAAGCGGCGGCGGCCGGAGACGCTGCCTCGGTGACAATCGTCCGTCAGCCCGCCCCAAGACTGGATGACGGCAGGCGGGTCGCCGCCTCGCCGCTGGCCAGGCGTCTTGCGTCAGAACGCGGAGTTGACATCCGCTCCCTGGAAGGAAGCGGCCCTGGCGGCCGGATCCTCAAGCGAGATGTCGAGCAGGCGCCGACAAATGGACAGACGGGCGGCGCCTCGCCGGCCGCGCAGCTCACCTACCCCGAGCCTGTAGAGAGGCCTCCCGCGAAGGTGGCCCTCGACGGTATGCGAGGAGCCATCGCCAAGGCTCTCCAGCACTCCAAGAGTACCATTCCTCATTTTTATACGACCATCGCGATCGACATCTCCGAGACCCTGGCGTTGAAGACCTCCCTGGCCTCCGATGGTGTCCGGGTGACGATCAATGATCTCGTCCTGAGAGCCTGCGTGCTGGCCCTGACCGATGAACCCGGAGTCAACTGCCGTGTGGCAGAAGATCACATCGAGTATCCCGAGGACATCAACCTGGGCATCGCCGTCGGCAATGACGATGGCCTGGTGGTGCCGGTAGTCCTCGGCGCCCAGAACCACGACCTGGAAACTCTCGCGGCCGAAACCGGGAAAGTCATCGAGCAGGCCAGGGCGGGCAAGCTCACCGGCAGCGGCCAGGGCACCTTCACGATCTCCAACCTGGGGATGTTCGGTATCGAGTCCTTCACCGCCATCATCAACCCTCCGGAGGCGGCCATCCTTGCCGTTGGAGGAATTCACCAGGAGGCGGTTCCGATCGGCGATGGATTCGTATCCAGGCCGATACTCAGGGTGACGCTGTCCTGTGACCATCGAGCCATCGATGGCTTCATCGCAGCCCGGTTCCTGTCGCGTATCCGGTTCTTACTTCAGACCGCGAGGCTCTGAGAGCGACGGCTCGAAGACCCGCTCCTCCCTGAGAGCTCGATGGAGCTCGGCAATCCCGCCGCCCACCGCGAGCCGCAGCGGCAGGCCCAGGCAACGCTGCAGCTCTTCGTGCACCAGGGCGCGAAGCTCCTCGTGCGAAGGCAGCCTGTCGGCGGGCAGCTCCTGTTGAAGACTCGTAACTCCCGCATCGGAAATCCCGCAGGGAACGATGGCCCCGAAGCCCCTGAGGTCATTCCTGAAGTTGAGCGCGAAACCGTGAGAGGTGATCCAGCGATTGCAGCGCACTCCCATGGCGGCGATCTTTCGCGGCGCAGAGCCGGCGATCCAGACACCTGTCCGCCCCTCGATCCGGCCCCCCTCCAGGCCAAGCCGGCCCAACACTCCGATAATCCCGTCTTCGAGAGCGCGCAGGTAGAGATGAATATCTCTACGGCAGGGCGTGTCATCCAGGTCAACAACGGGATAGCCGACCAGTTGCCCAGGCTCGTGGCAGGTAATATCGCCTCCCCTTGGAGTCTGGACAACGGTCACTCCGCCGGCCTCGAGGTCCTCTACCGGCAGCAGCAGGTGATCTGAGCCGCCGGAGGTTCCCAGGGTGATCGTTGGCGGATGCTCCAGCAACCAGAGGAGATTTTCAAGACTTCCCTCCTGCCGTAACCCGACCAGGATTTCCTGGACCGATACCGAATACCGATAATCAACGAGCAAACTTTCGCCGGGCCCGGGGCAGTTAGCGTGAATACTCATAGCGGGTTATGATATCATGACTCGATTACCGTCTGAACGCGTCCGCTGGAAGTTACAGCGGGAGAATCCCACGGCATTTTTGCAGATCCCGGGTAAAAAAGTGGCAGAAAAGAACGACAAACAGGAAGACTCCGGTCTGAAGCCCAAGGATCCAGGCTCGCCAGCGCGAAAATCCGGCCTGAACATCTTCCAGATCGGCCTGATCGCGATGCTCGCAGTCATCATGCTGAGCATCTTCCTGTCGAAAAATAAGAATGAAGCCGACCTGAACCAGTTCCTCGAGCACCTCGATGCGGGACACTTGAAGTGGGTTCAGCTCGAGGACGAAGAATTTGTCGGCGTGATGCAGATCCCGAATGATTACAAGCCCTCCTCGGTGACGCCGGCAAGCCAAGGCGAGACCGAGAAACAAAAAGAAGGCGGCAACGACAAGCTCGACATTACCCGCGCCCCCTTCGTAAACGAGCTTCCCTCCGGAGAGCCCTTTCGCTTCACCACCCCCGCGATCAGGAACCCGCAGAAGAGAAAAGAAATCCTCGATCTTCTCCAGGAGAAAAGCATCCCGACGAAGATCGTCTCATCCTCCGGGTTCTGGTCCAGCATGCTCATCTGGGTGTTCCCCTTCGGCCTGATCATCTTCCTGTGGATCATGATGATGCGCCAATCCGGCCAGATGGGGCGAACCGCTATGTCCTTCGGGAAGACCCGTGCAAAGATGGCGGGAGAGTCCGACGACAAGGTAACCTTCGCTGATGTCGCCGGCTGCCCGGAGGCCAAGATGGAGCTGATGGAGGTCGTCGATTTTCTCAAGGCGCCCGAAAAATACCAGACCCTCGGCGGCAGGATGCCCAAGGGGATGCTTCTCGTCGGCCCCCCCGGCACCGGCAAGACCCTCATGGCCCGCGCGGTTGCCGGCGAAGCGGAAAGGCCCTTCTTCCAGCTCAGCGGATCTGATTTCGTCGAGATGTTCGTTGGAGTCGGAGCCTCACGGGTAAGAGATCTCTTTGAGCAGGCCAAGGGCAAAGCTCCCTGTATTGTCTTCGTCGACGAGTTGGATGCGGTAGGCCGTCATCGCGGCGCCGGGCTCGGCGGAGGTCACGATGAGAGGGAGCAGACCCTGAACCAATTGCTTGTCGAGATGGACGGCTTTGACACGACCTCGGGAGTTATCTTCCTGGCCGCGACCAATCGTCCGGATGTCCTGGACCCCGCGCTCTTGAGACCGGGAAGGTTTGACCGCCAGGTCGTCATCGATGCGCCCGACCTGGAGGGCCGAAAGGCGATCCTCGAGGTTCACGCCAAGAACAAGGCCCTTGCAGACAACGTCGACTTCGCCCTGATCGCCGCGAACACCTCCGGCTTTACCGGAGCGGATCTCGCCAATCTTCTCAACGAGGCCGCCCTGATGGCGGCCAGGAAGAACGCCACGGAGATCACCCAGGCGGAGCTGGACGAAGCTGTTGAACGCGTGATCGCCGGCCCGGAGCGCCGCAGCAGGAAGCTCGGGAAAGAAGAACTCGAAAAGGTGGCCTACCACGAAGCCGGGCATGCCCTTGTCGCCGCCTTGTGCGAGAACGCTGACCCGGTCAGAAAAATATCGATCATTCCCCGCGGTCACGCCGCTCTTGGCTACACGATGCAGACCCCTGAAGAAGACCGCTACCTGACAAGCAAGCCAGACCTCCTCGACAGGCTCAAGGGGCTCCTGGCCGGCAGGGCTGCCGAGCTCCTCGTCTTTGAGGAACTCTCCACCGGAGCCTCAAACGACCTTGAACGCGCGACCCATATTGCCAGGAGCATGATCTGTCGTTTCGGGATGAGCGAAAAACTCGGGCCGGTCGTCTACGGAAAAGATAACCAGCAGGTGTTTCTTGGCAGAGATATGACGCAGGAAGAGCGCAATTTCAGCGAGAAGACGGCCCAGGATATCGACGATGAGGTCAAGAGGCTGATCGAAAGCGCCAACGAAGAGGCTATGACGATCCTGGAGACCAACAGGATCTGCCTCAACCGGATAGCGGAAACCCTCCTTGAGAAGGAGGTCATGCAGGGTGAAGACCTCGACAGCCTGCTCAAGGAGCTGCTTGGTGAAGAGGCGCTGCCGCGAGCGAATGGCCGGACCGAAGCTTCGATGCCAACCCCGCCGGCAGCCGAGATGGGTGACACAGAAGAGAGCTCCAACCCCGCGGCCTGAAGCACACGGCCACGACAAGAGCCCTGCTCCCACTGCCATCCCCATTGCCCCTGGCTGAGAATCCACGTCGTCCCTCAAGCGGACCAGAGGGCAAACCCTCGACGGGACGAACGAAGCCATCCCGGCTCAGATAGCCTCTGAGCCTCGCTCCCCGGTCCTGATCCGGATGACATCTTCGAGCGCCTGCACAAAGATCTTGCCATCGCCGATGGTACCTTCGGGACCGGTTCGGCCTCCGCGGATAATCGCCTCGATGGTTGGCTCAACAAACTCCTCGTTCACAGCGATATCGAGCCGGACCTTGGGCAACAGATTCACCTCGTATTCGTGACCCCGATAGACCTCGGTGTGGCCCTTTTGTCTCCCGAGCCCCTTGACATCGCCCACCGTCAGGCGAAAGACCTCAACCTTACTGAGAGCCTCCTTGACGGCTTCCAGCCGCGCCGGCTGAACAATTGCAGTTATAAGTTTCATCGGAGCCTGCTCTTGCCTTTCTAAAAACCTCCGAGACCAGTCAAGCCCGCTTGCAGGAGCTTGAGGCGACGCTAACGCGCCATACAAACCAACCCCAACATAATCCGCAGGCTCGCCAGGGGCAAGTCATTAACCCCCGCCTGGAGGGGGCATCTTGACCCTTGCGATCAGCTCTTTCTCTATCCTGGCCATTCGCTCCCGGCTCTCGATCTTTTTTCCATCAGAATCAAGAACGTAAAAAACGCCCCGGGCGCGGCTGGCGATCGTCGAGATCTTCGCCGCGCGTACATCCAGGCCGAGCTGACTGAGAACACTGGCCTCGTCGTGCAAGAGTCCTGTGCGATCTCCCGCGTTGATCTCGATCACGGTACAGGTCTCCGAAATCGAATTATTATACTTTACCGAGGGGCCGTAGAGCGGACGCGGGTGCTTCAGCATGGGACTGTAGCGATTCGTCTTCCGCCAACGCTCGATGAGAACCTCAACATCCTCCTCGCCCGCGGTCACCGCCTCCAGCTTCGCGCGGATATTCTCGATTCTCGACTTTACGGGCACCCCGGTCTCATCTGCGACCTCTACATGGAACAGGTCAACAGCCACTCCGTCACTTCGAGAGAAGACCCTGGCTCCCAGCACGTTGAGACCCTCGGAGTAGAGAACCCCGGTAATATCTGAAACCAGGCCATTGCGGTCCTCCCAGCAGATCGTGATCTCGTGAAAATCAAGGAAGCTGTCCTGCCGGATCTGCGCCTTCCCCGTCTCCTGCAGCGCGGCCACCATATCGACATGAACCAGCATTCTCTCCGGAACAATCTCTCGTCGATAAGAAGGCGTCCCGATCGACTCGCAATGTTCCTTCACTCGGCTCATGGCTTCCTCCTCGAGCCCGGAGGCCGCGAGCTCCTCCTCGAGATTTTGCTCGAGGGGCCCACCTCCCCTCATATACTCCAGCGTACGCTCGTAGAGATCGGAAAGCTGCGCTCCTTTCCAGCCGGTCCAGACTCCCGGACCGACGCTGCTGATGTCCACATAGGTCATCAGGTAGAGCATCTTGAGTCTCTCCTCGGAGCCAACGAGGCGGGCAAAGGATTCAATAACGCCGGCCTCGGAATAATCCTGGCGCTCGGAGACCTTGAACATCCGCAGATGACGGTAGACCAGGAATTCAATCGTGTCCGCCGTCTCTTCAGCCAGGCCAAAGCGCTCACAGATGAGCCCGGCAGCGTCCGATCCGCTGACCTCGTGGTTCCCCTCGAAGGCCTTACCTATATCATGAAGAAGCAGGGCCAGGCGCAGAGGGACTGGATCCCGAAGGCTCTGGAAGATCTCCCGAAAGGGACGACCCTCCTCCGTCACATCCTCTCGCTGAAGCGAATCCAGCTTCTCGAGTGTCCTCAGGGTGTGCTCATCAACCGTGTAGTGATGATGGCCGCCGAAATTAACCAATCCCTCCAACCTGGAAAACTCGGGAATGATCCTGCTGAGCACCCCGGTCCGCCGCATCCCCCGAAGAACCTTGGAGACGCCGGATTCTTCGCGAAGAATCGACAGCAGCACCCGGTTGATGACCATCGAGCGCGTGAAATCGATCTTGTCATCCGCCAGCCGGTCGCGAATCCATTCACGTAATTCCTGGCTGAGAGGACAATCGAGACGATGCGCCTCAACAAAGAAACCGACGATCTCCTCAGCTATAGATTCCGCCGGAGGCTCAACCCGCAGGTAGAGCTTGCCGTTGTAAAACTTCAGATAGGAGCCGACCGGGTCGACAAAGAACCTGCGCTTGAGCCGCTGGCCCAGGGACAGATCCCCTGAAGCCTCTATATAGTATTTCAAGAACTGGTAGGTATTACGCGCATGGTAAAAATAGTCAGCCATGAGCCCTTCGACCGAATGGCGGCCATCCCCATCGTAGAAGAGGTTCTTCGCCACCTGCCGAACAGATTCATCTTCGAGTATCTCCTGTCTTCCGCCGGTCAGAAAATGCAGTTCGCAGCGCACCCTGAGATAGAAGACATAGGCCTCTCGCAGGCTGCTGACCCGCTCGGGAGAAACCACGCTCTTCGGGCTGAATCCCTCGAACCCGATGCTCCCATTGCGAATGTTTTCCACCCATAGAACGCGCTGAATATCCCGAAGAGCTCCGACCCCATCCTTGAGATGAGGCTCCAGGAGATAGATGGTCCGCCCCTCGGTATCCAGCGATCCCCGGATCTGCTCAATCTTGCTGGCCGCAAACTTTGAGCCTTCCTTGCGGCGGTACCTGTCGACAACGCTGGAAAGGAAGCGTTTGTACAGCCGCCTGCTGCCCGCGACCAGGCTGTTCTCCAGCAGGGTCGCGCCGGTGATGGGATTGTCGACCATGTACTCGTAACATTCAGCCAGGGTCCGAACGGAATGACCCAGGTCAAAACCACAATCCCAGAGGAGGGTGACGAACCTCTGGATCTCAGCATCATGGGCACGCGACTCTCGAAGGATGAGAATGTCGAGATCTGAGTAGGGACAGAGCTCGCGGCGGCCGTAGCCTCCTACCGCGACGAGGGAGATGTCCTCTCCTGCGGCAAACTGCCGCTCGAAAAGATCTGCCAGGACACCATCCATGTCAGCTGCGTAGGAGCCGACAACCTTGAAAGGATCCTCTCCTGCGCGGTGCTTCTGGAGCGCCGACTCGAAGTAGCGGGCCACGGCAGCCCTGGTCTTCTCGATAGTGGCTGGAGATTCCGACATGGAGTGGAGTGGAGGCCTTCCTCGCGAGAGATTGGAAAATGAAAATACTCCCAGCGGCCCGATAGGGCCAACCGGCCGAGGCCGAGTATGGCATACTCTTTTCGCAGCAATCAAGCGCCCCTGCCTGCAGCCCTCTTTTCATGGGTGTTCCCCGGGTGTTAGATTGCCGGTCAATGATCACTGGAAAAGACTCATGAGCGTCACCATAGCGATAGTAGGGTGTCTCGACACCAAGGGTGAAGAGATGGCCTACCTGCGGGATGTGATCGAGGCGGCTGGAAGCGGCGCCTGGGTAATCGACACCGGGGTTCTCGGGCCGCCCGCCTTCGAGGCGAACACCGCGCGCGAGGCCGTCGCCAGGGCGGGAGGATCCTCCCTCGAAAAACTGATCGCAGGAAACGACCGAGGCCAGGCTATGGAGGTTATGAGCCGGGGCGCCGCGGCTCTCGTTCGCGAGCTCTTCACCAGTTCTCAAATAGATGGAATCATCGCCGCGGGCGGGTCGGCCAATACGACCATCGGAGCCGCCGCCATGCAGTCCCTTCCCGTCGGGTTCCCGAAGGTGCTCGTATCGACTCTCGCCTCCGGAGATGTCTCCGCCTGGGTGGGGACCAGGGATATCACGATGATGTATTCCGTTGTCGACATCGCCGGCATCAACCGGATCTCCGCCGCGATTCTCCGCAACGCGGCCAATGCCGTGAGCTCGATGGCCGCCGGGAAGAAGGAGGTCGAATCCTCGCGGCCGCTTATCGCGGCCAGCATGTTCGGAGTGACGACCCCCTGCGTAACAGAGGCTCGCAGGATTCTCGAGGAGGCAGGCTTCGAGGTGATCGTCTTTCATGCCACCGGAACAGGCGGAAAAACCATGGAGGGCCTCATCGAGGATGGCTATTTCACCGCCGTTCTGGACCTGACGACCACGGAGCTGGCGGACGAGCTGGTCGGTGGGATCCTGGGCGCTGGCCCGGGCCGCCTGACAGCCGCAGGCTCTCGCGGAATTCCCCAGGTTGTCTCTGTAGGAGCCACCGACATGGTCAATTTTTCGAGCGTCACCCCTCCCGGCTTTGAAGACCGGCTATTCTACAAGCACAACCCGACAGTGACCCTGATGAGAACCACCGCAGATGAATGCGGGAAGCTGGGAGACGAGATCGCCGCCAAGGTCGGCGCGGCAAAGGGGCCGGCGGCCATCCTGTTGCCCCTGGCCGGCGTCTCGGCAATCGACAAAGAGGGAGAGGCCTTTGATGATCCGGAGGCCCGCGAGGCTCTCTTTGAATCCATTCGTAGAAACAGTGGCGATGCGGAGATCATCGAGCTGCCCTTCCACATCAACGATCCCGAGTTCGCCGAGGCCGCCGCGCGGAGGCTGATTGAGTTGATCAACAAGCCGGGTGACAACCCCGCCTGAGAGCCCTCAGGCAAAGACGTCTTTTGAGTTCGTTGAAAGAACCCGGCAACTGTGCGAACCTGTTTCACGTGTCGAAACAAACCTGGAATCAACTGGTAAAAAAACAAGCGGTTAACTGACCTCATGGCTATCGAACGCGGCGAAATACTCACACGGCTTCGGTCCCAGATCGAAAAGAAAATACCCATCATCGGAGCCGGCGCCGGAACGGGTATCTCCGCCAAGTTCTGCGAGCAGGGAGGGGTCGACCTGATCATCATCTACAACTCAGGGCGATTCCGCATGGCGGGACGAGGCTCCCTCGCGGGCCTCCTCCCCTACGGCGATGCCAACGCCATCGTCAAGGAAATGGCCAGCGAGGTGCTGCCGGTGATCGAGGACACGCCGGTACTTGCCGGTGTCTGCGGAACAGACCCCTTTCGGCTGATGGATGTCTTTCTTCCCGAACTGAAAACGATGGGCTTCTCCGGCATCCAGAATTTCCCAACCGTAGGACTCTACGATGGCAGGCTGCGGCAGAACCTCGAAGAAACCGGCATGGGCTACGGACTCGAGGTCGAGCTGGTGCGCAAGGCCAACGAGCTCGACCTGCTGACCTCCCCCTACGTCTTCGAGCCCTCCCAGGCAGCCGACATGGCGGCGGCCGGAGCGGATATCCTCGTTCCTCATATGGGCCTGACCACCAAGGGCTCCATCGGAGCGAGCACCGCGTTAGGTCTTGAGGACTGCCCGGCCATCATCGATGCCATGGCCTCGGCGGCGAAGGAGGTCCGGGAGGACGTGATCGTGCTCTGTCACGGCGGCCCTATCAGCGAACCATCCGATGCCCAGTACATCCTTCAGAACACCAATGCGATCGATGGCTTCTTCGGGGCATCATCCATCGAGCGCCTTGCGACAGAGCCGGCCATCCGCGACCAGGCGGCCGCCTTCAAACAGATCACCTTCTGAAAGGGCTGGGGCGTCTCTGGAAAAAGCCGGAAGGCCCGCGCAGGCTATTGCCGAGGGTCTCTTCGAGCTCGCCAAGAAGCTTCCGCTCGTGACGTAAAAGTATGCGTCCACCATAGGAATATCGATGAACACGGCGGATCATCTCTCGGGAATTTTCCTGCTGCCCGATCTCCCAATAGGCCAGGGCAAGGTAGAGATAATGAGCCGCGTAATTGGGAGGAAAACTCGAAGAACGAAGTCCAAGGTAGGAGAGTAGATCAAAGTCCTCTCCAGCTTCATCGCAAAGCTGATCGAGATAGTCCGGATCGGAGACGGCTGAGCGGAGAAACTTAAAGGCCTCCTTCGTTTCCTTTCTTCGAAAATGAACCCACCCCAGCGTATTGAGGATGGCCTGATTCCTGCAATCGAGCGCATGAGCTTTCCGCGCGAAAGTAAGCGCCATCCCGAGATCTTTTCCCCGCTCCGCCCTGAACCAGGCCGCCTGGTTCAGAAGCGGCAGACTCTCTCCCTTCTCCTCCAACGCCGTGTCGACAAGCCCGATCAGCCTGTCCAGCAGGAGCTCAACCTCTTCACAATAGCCGCGCTCAGAATAGACCGCGTCGTATATGCTGAAACCGGCCTCTGCCTGAAGCTCAGAATCCTCCAGGGGTTGGCTCTCCCAATAACGAAGAGCCTCCTCAGGGCGGCCCGCCCCAGCCGCCTGCACGACGATACTCAAACCGGCCCGGTCGCCGCCCAGTGAACGCGCCCGCAGGCGCCCGGCCGCCGCGGCATCCGCATCCCCGCGAGCCTGCGCGGCATGAGAACGCCAGAGCTGCCAGGACCAATCCATGAACGGGCAGGCGATTCCATAGACCCCCAGGCAAAAGGTGAAAACACAGACCGTCACCGCGACAACTCCCTTCCTGCCCATGCCGGTTTCCTGCTGAGCTGGCGGACGGCTGAAAAAGAACAGCGCGGCGAAGACCCCGGAAAAGAGCCCCCCGAAGTGAGCCGAATCAGCTATATCGACTCCCGACGATTCCCATATAAAAGATTCAAAGAGAAACAGGGAACTGATCACCAGGAGCCAGCAATAGAACCGCAGCCCCAGCTCCAGGTGCCCATCTTCCTTCCCGCCCATGCGGCAGGCCAGGTACATCCCGAGAAGACCGCAGAGAGCGCCGGAGGCTCCGATGCCGATTCCCCCGCTTGCGACAGCCTGGTAGGTAAGTGAACCCAGCAGGGCGAAGGTCAGATAGCACGCGAGATAGCGCCCCGGTCCCAGCCATCTCTCGATGGCTTTTCCAAAGAGAATGATGCCCAGCAGGTTGCAGCCGAGGTGGATCCAGTGAGCGTGAAGAAAGCTGCAGCTGAGAAGACGCCAGAGCTCGCCCTCCCAGATCTTCGAACGATTCTGGCCCAGGTTTTCAAGCGCCCAGAAGCTCGCTGAGGCGCCCAGGGTCTCCTGGACGACATGAACCGCGACCAGGACGAAAGCAATGGCGAAGGTCGCCAGCGGGTAAGGCTTCCTGACCCAGGGCTTCCTGGTTTTCTTTGAAGACTCCCCTTCCACTCCAGCCTCTTGCTGAAAAGAGGCGTCTTGCTGAAGAGGATCAAATGAAACTTCCGGCCCTGGCTGGCTGATTGGCTCCTGCGATGACAAGACGAGACTCTCCTGGAGTTCAGATTGACGACACCAGGGCGGCCAGGGGGAAAACCGCCGGCCTTATCTTAACAGCGGAACCCGGATCTTTCCGAAACTTCCTGGAATCCGCCGTAAGTGGCTACTCGAGATCAGTTAGCGCAGTCGAGGCCATCTCCCCCGGGGTCTGGACCGAGCGCCGGATAGGGCGCCGCGGGGGCAGGTCCGCCGCGGAACATGTGGTCGAGCAGCCTCACCGCATCGGTAATGTTCAGGGTTTCGTCGTCGTTGATGTCCGCAGCATCGCCACAGGGAAGTTCCACTCCGCGGAAAAGATGGAAGACGATCTTCACCGCGTCACTGACATCGACCCTTCCATCTCCGTTTGAATCACCCCGAATGAACTGGGCAGGCGGAGGCGTGATATTGAAATCAACCGCGTTGGAGACCTGCGCATCCACGTTGCGAACCGTGACCCGAACCAGGCCAACACCATCCGGTACCCGCGCGCTGATGACGCCGGCATTGCCGCCCTCATCGAAACTCACCGATGGCGATTCCGTATCACCGAAGAAGACCCGGACCCCATCATGGAAACCCGTCCCCGTGATGGAAATATTATCGCCTGCGGGAGCGCGGACCGGATCCAGCATGGTGATGACCGGGGCGTCCCACTCGGCGTTGGTGTTGGTAACGCTGATCGTCTCGGTGCCGACGATATTCCCGCGGCGGTCGAAGCCGATCAGGTTGAGGTCGTTGAGACCCGGATGCAGTTGGATGTCGTTGATCCGCCAGGTCGTCATGGAAGGAAAGTCCGTCTCGTAGTATTCCTCGTTGACAAGAATCTGGCCAACCCGCACCGAGGCGTTGCCAGTGAGATCGACGGTGAAATCGTCCACCGAGAAGTTCCGGCCGCTGTTCGTGGTGATCCTGAACGGTGTGCTGATGACGCTCGAGATGCGGCTGCGGAGCGAAGACGCCCGCTGGTCGATATACCCGCCCGGCTG
>CAJWMA010000043.1 GCA_913042995.1 uncultured bacterium
AAGCTCGCCGCCAAGGCTGACACTGGCAAATGCCCGATCAGCGGTAAAGCGGCCAACGCTGCCACGCAGGTGGTTCACACCAAGCGCGAAGCGAAGTACTTCTGCTGCAACAACTGCAAAGCGAAATACGCCAAGGCGAACTTCGCCAAGAAGTAAAACTGGTTGACAACTTGCCTCAACCAGGCAGCCACCCTGGTGGCGAACGCCCTGCAACTTCGGTACATCCGGAATCGCAGGGCGTTTTTCTTTCCTCTCCCCCAGCCCCCCTGGGAGAACCAGTCGGACACGATCCTGGAATTACACCATCAGATGAGTGAGAAACAGCTCGAGCAAGCCGGAGCCATTCCCTTCCGCCAGGGGACTGGGGGTTGGGAATTCCTGATCATCACATCTCGAAAAGGAAACTGGATCTTCCCCAAGGGAGTCATCGGGGCCGATGAGAGTCCGCGGGAAGCGGCCCTGAAGGAATGCGCCGAAGAGGCTGGCATCTCTGGAACCATAGTCGGCGAGGCTGTCGGCAGCTACCCCGACCGCAGGCGAAAGCGACCCTGCTCCGTAGAGATGTTCCTGCTGCGCTACGAAGACGAGGTCATCTGGAAAGAACAGGATTCCCGCCAGCGGCATTGGTGCGGTTTCGATGAGGCATCAGAGCTCCTCCGCAAGGAGCCTGTACGCGAACTGCTGGCCAGGGCTCTCGAATTGCTGGAGCTGGACCGGGCAGAGTCCTAGGAGGGCAGCCCCATCGCCGGCAACATGCTGGTGAAGGATATGAGCCCCTCTTTCACGGAGGCCTTGCGGTAGGTGATGGTTCGCACCCCCATGGTCATGAAGAGCGCCTCGACGGAGAGGATCCCGGGAAGAAACAGCAGCCGGCGGTGGCGCGGCATACTGGTCCAGACATCTCCATGAATCTCTCGCTGGATGAGCTCCTGGAGGTCCTCGATGGTGAAGGATTCTCTGCCGAGGCTCTTCACGATGGCCCTGACTGTTCCACCAGTGCCGAGCATCTCCGGATACCGGGGCATACTTCCGGCTATGTGCTCCCGCATCTCTCTCTCAACAATCACCCGCCCCTGCTCTACGTAATTGTAGAGCGTCCTCGCCCTTCGCAACTGGCAGTGGAGCCTGATCGCTCCTACAGGAATACTTGTCTTTCGGGTAGAGGCCGGGTTGAGATATTCGATAATCTCGTTGCTGCCGCCGCCAAGATCAAAGAGAGCCGTCGGGAATTTTTCAACCATGCTCCGGAAGCCTGTCTCCAGCAGGAAAGCCTCGATACCTCCCTCGATCACCTGGATCCGCAACCCGAGCTCGCTCTCGAGCAGTCGCCTGAAAATTTCGGCGTTCTGCGCCTCCCGCAGGGCCGCCGTACCAACCGCGGTGACATCTTCGAAAGATATTCCGGAGAACTCTTCACGCAGCTCTTTCAGCGTAGAGACGCAATGCGCCATCGTCCGTGGACTGATGCGGCCATAGCTGAAGACATCGTAGCCGAGGCTCCAGGGCACCTTGCGCTCTCTCTCTACCCCATCTCCTCCTTCTGAGACAGAAGGTACGATGTAGAGCTTGATCGAGGTCGAGCCGAACTCGAGATAAGCGTTTTTAGCAGACGTTCCGGTATAATTTTTCATGGACCCGATACGGCAGATTCTTACCGCATTTCCCGGTTCTACTTCAGATGGTTCCGTGTATTTCCGAATTCAACAATTGGGGACAGAGTCTATCCAGTTAACTTATCGTGAAGATCCTGTGAAAGTGTGCAGGCTAACTTCATATTTGGCAAACCAAGGCGAAAATCTATGCGCTTATTGACTAATAATGCAGTCATCCTGGCGTCAACGATCTGTCTTTGTGCCATTACCGGATGCTACAAACCGCCCACAGCTGACCGCCCCGCGCTCATTGAGTCCATCTCGGGCAACCACCAATGCGCTCTCCCGGGGGAGATTCTTCCCAAACCCCTGGTCGTTCGCGTACTTGGCCAGAGCAGCCGGGATTTCCTCGGACGAAGAGGCCAAAGGCGGCCGCTGAAAGACCAACCAGTCACCTTCCGTTTTCGCCTCGAAGGCCTCGCCGAAAAATCTGAATCCGGGAAGGATCCATCAGAAGATTCACCAGCATTCATCCCGGATCCGGCTGGGGAAAAAGAAATAACGGAACGCCTCGTCAAGAAAGAGGTCAAGACCGATGCGTCCGGAACCGCCAGTGTCTGGATACGGCTTGGTGATAAGAACGGCGACTGGCGTATAGAGGCCTCCATCCCCAGGGAGGGCCGAAAGGACCTGGACGAACAGTTCCGGGTGGTCAGCGGTGTAGAGAAAATCGCTGACAACATCGAGGCCGCTGTAGGCTCAGAAGTCCCCATCGCCCTGCGGTTACAGGCCCGCCAGGACAACGGAGAACTGGCGCCTCTCGAGGGACGCACCGTCCACATGAGAATCGCGGGGGAACCTCCAATTCGAGGCGAACCGGCGAGCCTGAACAACAGGCGCGCCAAAACCGGTAAAGACGGTGTTCGCAAAGGAACAGATCTTACACTCGGCGATCGCGCAGGAATCTATCGCGTACTCGCCGAAATTGAAGGAAACGAAGACGATCCCCCCATCCGGGGAATCATCTTTACCGTCATGGCGATCGACTGGCTGCGGATCGCTGTAGAGATCTCGGTTGGCGTGATCTTCTTCCTGCTCGGCGTAAGATTTCTCGCCAACGGTTTCCTGATTGTCCTCGGCCCTCACCTGCACCATGCCACGGGCCGCATGGCGAAGAACCGAATTCTTGGCTATCTCGGCGGAATCCTTGCCGGAATCACCTTCCAATCCCACTCGACCGTAACCTCCCACCTGATGAGCTTCGTAAACGGAGGCCTCCTGAAATCCCGGGGAGCCATGGGGCTCCTTCTTGGAGCCCTGCTGGGCGCGACAGCCCTTCCCCAGATACTCGCCTTGCGGATCGATTTCCTCATCGCGCCCCTGGCAGGCCTCGGCCTCCTGCTGGTCGTTCTGCCGCGCTCGTTCGGCCTGGCCCACTGGAGCAGGATCTTTCTCGGCGCCGGCCTGGCGCTGGCAAGCTGGAGCCTGCTCGGCTCAGGTATTGAGCAGCTCGAGATGAGCTCCAGGTTCAAATCAGATGTACTCCCGGCCTCGCTGTCCTTTCAGCAGCCCTGGGCTGTAATGGCCGGAAGCTTCGCCTATCTTCTGCTGGCTGGAGCGGGAATCGGCCTGGTTCTTCGCACCTCGAACCTGATGGTCATCATCGCCATGCTCCTGGCCTCGCGAGGAATCCTCGGCCCCCTCTCCATGGTGCCGTTGATCATCGGAGCCAACCTGGGCACGGGACTGAGCAGCCTCTTTCGGTCTTTCTTCAAGAACCGCGGCACCTGCCGCCTGGGCATCTGCCTCCTGGTGATTCACCTGCTGACAACAATCCTGTTTTCCGTCCTCTCGTTGATGCCTCGGGAGGGAACTTCCCTGCTGCTCTGGTTCATTGACCAGGTCACTCCCGGCAGCCTCTTCCACCCTCTGCGGGAAAACGTCGAGTTCCACATCGCCATGACCCACACTTTCTACAATCTTGCCGCCAGCCTCATATTCCTGGTGTTGCCGGGAATAGCCACTGGCCTGGCTTCCCTGGTCCTGCCGGCAAAGAGAGGCGCCGATGACCTCAAGCCCTACCGCCTTGATGAGAACCTGATTCCTGTCCCCGGCCTGGCCCTGCGGCAGGTCCTCGAGGAGATCTGCTACCTTGCGGAGCTCTGCCAGAAAAACATAGCCGAGGCCTTTGATTCCTTCCGCTACAGCGACATGAACCTTGCAGGACAGGTTGCCCGGCGCGAAGAGATCATCGCCGGCATCCATCGAGAAGCGAGCCGCTACCTGGTACTCGTACAGGAGAACCAGCTCTCGCGGCGGGAATCAACCGAGATTGAGAAGCTCCAGTCAAGCGTCGCCGCCCTCAGCAGGGTTGGCGAAGCCGCGGAGCTGCTCAGAGAGCTCGCATCGAGGAGAATCGAAGACAAGATTCAACCCGCTGAAGAGATGGACCGGGACCTCGGAGAGATCTACGAACTGATCATGAAACAGTTCTCGAATATCATGGTGCTTCTTCGCAGCCCCACGAATCGGCTCGAGGAGTCCGCCGTCAAGACGGTGGAGCGCCTGGCCAAGTTCCGCTCCCGGCTCGAAACCCAGTGGAAACAGAGAATCGAGCAGGCCAACGAAAACTCTGAAGACCAGGTCCTGCTCCACGTCCAGACCAGCGCCTACCAGCAGGCCTTCGACGCGCTCTTCCAGGCGGCCTCCCACCTCGGCCACATAGCCGAGCGGATGAGGCTCCTCTCACCCGAGCGTATCTGAGCCGGCTGAACCTCGCCTCATTTCGATTCCGCCGGAGCCTTCTTCTTCGCAGCAGCCTCATCGAGTTGGCGTTTCAGCGACGCGAGATCCCGGGCGGGAAGCCTGCAGACCCGGTTACGGCAGACGAAGGCTGTCGGCTTTCCTCCTATTGGAATCTTGGCCTCCGTGAGCGGAACCAGCGAGCTCAGCGCGGTCGCCGCCTCAGCGGTTGAAGCGTGAACGACTACCTTGGCCGGGAGAAACCTGCCGCGAATTTCCTTGAGCATGGCGCGAGTCACTGGATCCTCCGCAGGACCGCAAACCACGATCTCGAGCGGGTCGAAGAGGACATACTCGATCGCGCAGGAGAGCTGCGGGTGCATATGCGGAAACTTCTCGACGAGACCTGCGGCCAGCTTCTTGAAGACCTTGACCGGCTCTTCGAAGACCTTGTCCCCGGTAAACTCCTGGAGCCTCAGGAGGTCGAGCAGGGCGACGGAATTACCCGAAGGAAGAGCTCCATCGTAGAATTCCTTCCTCCTCAAGATCAGCTTCTCATGATGTTCAGCGGTGGAAAAGAAGGCCCCGTTTTTCTCATCCCAGAACGAGGCGACCATCTCCTTGCCCAGCTTCAGGGCAAGCTCTAACCATCTCCTGTCAAAATCGGACTCGTAGAGATCCAGCAGACCATCGATGAGGAAGGCGTAGTCCTCTAAAAAGGCCCGGATTCCGACCTCTCCATCCTTGTACCTGCGGTAGAGCATCCCATCTCGAACCATCCTGGATGAGATGAAGCCGGCCGCCTCCTGTGCCGCCTCGAGATATCTCCCCTCGGCGCTCACCTGGTAAGCCTGGGCCATGGCGGAGATCATCAGGCCATTCCACTCAACAAGCACCTTGGTATCGAGAAATGGCTGAGGTCGCTTGTCTCTCACCCCGAGCAGCCTGGCTCGCGCGGCGGAGATCTGCGAAGTGAGCGCCTCGCGAGTCAGCCCCCGCTTACTCGCAAATTCGGCGCCCCAGTCAGCGAACGGCAGATGGAGAATATTAGCGTGTTCAGGGCTACCGGGAGCCGGACGCTCCTCCTTGAAATTCCCCTCCTCCTTGACTCCGTAGAAATCACAGAAAAGATCGCCTGTCTTCTCTCCCAGCAGCCCGAGGATTTCCTTGCGGGTCCAGACGTAGGTGAGACCCTCGACCCCTTCGGTATCGGCATCCTCGGCCGAATAGAAGCCTCCATCCTTGTCCCTGAGCCTCGACAGGACATAATCCAGGGTTTCACGGGCAACCTCCAGGTACCTGTCGTTTCCCGAGCGCTTGTAGGCTCCGATGAGAGTCCGGGAGATGAGGGCGTTGTCATAGAGCATTTTCTCGAAATGCGGCAGGAGCCAGACCCTGTCGGTGGAATACCGATGGAACCCGCCAGCGAGATGATCCCGGATCCCCCCGGCGACCATCCTGTCGAGGGTCGTGTAGACCATCGTCTCCCCGCGCTTGCTTCCTTTTCGGCTCGAGTACCGCAGCAGGAAATCAAGGTTGGAGGTCCTCGGAAACTTCGGAGCGAATCGGGGAGGGCCGCTGAAGCCTCCGTATTCATCATCGTGCGCCTGGTCAAGATAGCCGAAGACACCCTCGCAGAGCCCCGGCTGCACAACCGCCATGGCCTGGAATTTGCCCGCCTGGCCGGAGAGATGTTCGGTAAGCTTGCCTGCCTGCTGATCCAGCAGCGGGCGCTGTGTCTTCCAGACCTCGACGATCCGCGTGAGGAGCTTCTTGAAGTGTTCCGGCGGGAAATAAGTGCCTCCAAAGAACGGCTTTCCATCCGGCAGGAGCCAGGCTGAGAGAGGCCACCCGCCACGCTGGTTCATGGCCTGCACGGCATCCATGTAGACTCCATCGACATCCGGCCGCTCCTCACGGTCCACCTTCACCGAGACAAAGTTCGCATTGAGATAGGCGGCGATCTCCTCGTTCTCAAAGGACTCCCGTTCCATGACATGGCACCAGTGACAGGTCGAATAGCCGATGCTCAGAAAAATGGGCCTGCCAGTCATACGAGCCTTCTCAAAGGCTTCCTTCCCCCAGGGGTACCAGTCCACAGGATTGTAGGCATGCTGCTGGAGGTAGGGGCTCTTCTCCTTTGCAAGGCGATTGGGCTTCCCCTTGTGCTTCTTCTGCGCCCCGTCCTTCACGCCGCCCTTCTTCTCCTCCGCCCCGGCCATTCGAAGGCCCGAAACATTCGGCAGGAGAGAGGACAGCACGAAGGTGAGCGCGCAAAAGCAGAGAACGCGGTGGCTCCTGGGGATGTTGGTCATACCTTGAAGTTGCCCATTCTCTCAACCGCCTTGAACATGGCCTGCGTGCCGAGATCAGCCTCGCCGTGAGCCTCGTTGGAGCGGAAGAACTGGTTCGCCAGGGCTGTTCCAGGAACGGGAAGGTCCAGCTCCCGCGCGGCGCTCATGCAGATATTAAGGTCCTTCTGGATGAGCTTGACCATGAAGCCCGGATCGTAGTTTCCCTCAATGATGGACTTGCCAAGATGCTCGAGAGACCAGGAGGCCGCCGCCCCGCCGGTAACCACGCGATGCATCTTCTCGAGATCGATCCCCGAGCGCGCGGCGAGCGAGACAGCCTCGCAAACGGCCAGCAGGTTCACGGCGCAGAGGATCTGGTTGCAGGCCTTCGTAACCTGGCCGGCTCCGCTCTCTCCAACCAGCGTGATCCGACTGCCCATCGCCTCGAAGACCGCCTCTGCGCGCTCAAAGGCTTCCTGGCGGCCGCCCACCATGATGGTCAGGGTGCCATTTTGAGCCCCGATATCGCCCCCGGAAACCGGGGCATCGAGGAACTGGAACCCATCCTCCTCAAGCCGCGCGGCGATGTCCCTGGTAACATCCGGAGAGATCGTGGTCATATCGATGAACAGGGTGCCCTCGGCGGCCCCGCTGACCGCCCCGTCCTCACCAAAGAGAACCTCCTCCACATCGGGAGAATCGGTAACGATCGTTATGACGACGTCCTTACCTGATGCGCATTCCGCCGGAGATGAAGCCTTCGCGGCTCCAGCGGCGACAACCTCATCACACCTCGACTCGGTTCTGTTGTAGACGGTCACCTCATGGCCCGCCTCGAGCAGGTTCTTCGCCATCGGGCGGCCCATGATCCCCATACCGATAAAGCCGATTCTGGTACTCATTTCAGATCTATCCGGCCAGGCCGGACTCCATTGTCATTTCATGATGAACGATACGGATAATCCTTGAAGCGTCCGGCATGGTAAGACATTTGCCCTGAGCGGTAAACGGCCGACTCAGTCAAGGAAGCGAAACCAGCCATGGTGGCTCCAGGCCAGGCGCTCGAGAAAAGACAGCGCCCCGGGGTCGAGCTTGCCTTCTTCCCGCAGGCCGTAGGTGATCACCCGGGCTCCGCGCAGGTAATTCCATACCAGGAGGCTCGACTCGACACTCCAGTAGTCTCCACGATCAAAATCTGTGGCCAACACGATGGTCTCGGCCTCGGGCAGACCGGAGAGAACAGCCTTGAGTCCGACCTCGTAGCGCGCCCGGGAGATCGAATGTGGATTCTTTCCGGCGGGCAGCTCGGAGGCGACAAAATCAAGGGTCTCCTTGCGCCAATTCAGTGAGGTACCTGGCGCCCAGCCGGACCTCAGCAGGGCATTGGAATGAAACCGGGCGAGGGCAAAGCGCAGCCCCGGCGGCGGCTTCTCGAGCGACGCCCGAAGGGCCAGGTACGCCAGCCGGGTGCGCTCGATGAGAGGACGCCGGGTCCCCCGCTTTCTCGTGAGAGACTCGCGCTCGTAAGGTCTTGAGGCATCGAAGAGGAAGACCGCGCCCGCGCCGGCCTCGGTGAAATAAAAACCCTTCGCCTTGTCGCCGGGCAGGATCATCGAGAAGGGCCGCGCGGCGGATCGAACAGCCCTGTCGGCCGCCGCGGCCCGAACCCTGGCCGCGGGAAGACCGGCAACGGGCATGCCGGTGAGGCGCTGGAGGTCAAGCTCGAGATTGCGCTTCCTGAGCGGGTCAGCGGCCGGTCCCTGGCGGCTGAGGGCTTCGAGAAGGAGCTCAACCGCTCCCTTCCAGCGCCCCTGGGACAGCAGCATCCCCCCCCACCTGGAAAAGCTGGTCTCACGGCGGGCAAGAGCGGCCCGGAAAAACTCCAGCCTCTGCGCATCGTTGAAGCCGGCCACAGGGCTGGCGATCGCGCGCAAAACGAGCAGATATTCGGGCAGGCTCCGCCCCCGGGCGATAACCCTCTCGGTAAAATCGATAAGCGGCCCGCGCTGAACAGGAAGAGTCCGGGCAAGCCGCTCGACTAGCGCGAAGTGAACGGCAACGGCGAAGGGTTTTCCCCCGCCGGCGCCCTGCTCCCGTCGAACATAATCCGCGATGGCTCGAAGCAGCTCTTCCTGGCCTTTGGCGGCCTTCCGCTTCACCAGCGCGAGTTCCCTGGTCTCGCTGGCGCTGAGGAGACCGTTGGCGATCACCGGCCGTTCCACCCGGGGGCCGAGCAGGGTAAAGCCCCCGCCCCGGGGTGACTTCTCTCCGGAAGCCCCCAGGAAAATCTCGAGAGAGTGGCGCTGGCGATACTCCTGTGGAAAATCGACCACTGTCTTCAGCTCTTCTTCGTCCAGGTAATCGCCGGAGAGCCTGAGGAGCGTACGGTAGGGAGGCCCCGCATCGCCAGGCACCCAGGCGTAGGATCCATATCCTGAGAACCTGGGCGGGTTTTGCGTGGTCGCCGCATGATTTCTCCTGACCAGGACCTCCCGCCCTTTCCCCTCGGCAAAAGTCCGGCTCGAACCAGGGTAGATGGAGAAGGCCAGGAGACCGGATGGTTTCTCCGCCCGCGAGGCCAGACGTCGACTGAAGAACTCCACCCTGCGCGGGTCGCGCAGAGCGCTGTTCAGGACTGGCCAGAAGGCGCTCCAATGCGCCAGCTGGAGGCGATCCAGCAGGGCATCCACAATCTGTTTCCTGATACCATCCGGCAGACGCCGGTTGGCCTGGCCCTTCTCGAAGCGATTCACCACGCGCTGCAGGCTCTTGCGGTCAGGCTCCACCCTGCACTCCCTGGCGCCCAGTCGAACCTGGAAGACAAAGCCATCCAGGATCAGGCCGAAGACCTCCTCCAGCTCGATAAATCCCGCCAGCGCGTGCCGGTAGTGCCCCGTGGCAACACGCCCCTGCAGCAGGACCTCATCCTTCCTGACCTTGAGCACCTTCCAGGCGACCTCGGCTCCGAGTTCGAAACGCCGTGAAAAACGCGGCTCCCGGCTCCAATGCCCAATGAACTCCTGGGACTCCTTCAGCTCGACGCGGCCGCTGAACCCATCGCCCACGGCCGGCAGCTTCTGCAGCTCAGCAGCCCCAGGCGGTATTCCAGGGAGAAAGACCGCGAAGAAGAATAAAAGAACCCACGTGTTCGGTATACGAAGCATGGTATCCATCAGGCTACTGCCTGCCCGGCCCGCAGTCAAACCGTCAGGGCATGCCGCACTGGACACCTCAGCCCATAGATGGAACTATGTCGTCATGTTGAAATACAAATCAGTCGTGCTGATCCTGGCCCTCGCCCTGCTGAGCACCTTCGCCTACGCCCTCCAGGTCAAGATCAAGAACAAGCAATACAAGCGCACCCACCAGGCCGCGCTCGCCCTGATCACGGGGAAGAAGGCCGCCGAGGCGGCCAGGTCGCTCACGGCTCTCCTGGAAAAAACTCCGAAAGATGCCGAGACCCACTACATGCTCGCGGTCGCCCAGGCGAAGCTGGGCAAGGTGGAAAAAGCGGCGGCGGCTCTCCAGGGAGCTGTCGACAACGGACTGCCGCCTGGAAGGATCATCGGGGGCACCAGGACAGGCCTCGAGGTTCTTGCTGAAACAAAGATCTACAAAAAACTGCTCGCCGACCACGGCAACACCGCGGTCCACGGCCCCATGCTCGGCTGCATCTCCCACGATGGCGTGAAGGTCTGGGTTCGCACAGCCCGCGAGGCTGACATCGAGGTCATCGTTTCTGAAAAAAGCGACCTCTCAGATCCGGTTGCCAGCGTCAAGGAACGCTCAAAGAAAGCCGATGACTTCACCGCAGTTCTGCGGGTCTCCGGCCTCGAAAAGAACCGGCCCTACCACTACGGACTGGGAATCAACGGAGCGAACCCCGAGAAAGCGGGCACCTTCCGAACCATCGAGCCTCTGAGTAACGGACTGTCCCTGCGCCTCGCCTTCGGCGGCGGCGCGGGCTACACCCCCCAGCACGAGCGCATGTGGAACACCATCAGCGACTCGAAGCCTGACATCCTGCTGCTGCTGGGAGACAACATCTACAGTGACGCGCCCCAGAGCCCTGAGATGCAGCACTATTGCTACTACCGCCGACAATCCCGCCCGGAGTTCAGAAAGCTGACCGCCTCGACACCGGTCTATACGATCTGGGACGATCATGATTTCGGCGTCAACGACTGCGCCTACGGACCGAGGATTGACAGCCCCGCCTGGAAAAAGCCGGTCTGGAAGGTCTTCAGCAACAACTGGGTCAACCCGGGCTACGGCACCAACAAGGCGCCCGGCTGCTATTACGACTTCCAGCTCGGCGATATCCACTTCATCATGCTCGACGGGCGCTTCTACCGCGACAAGCAGACCAGGAAGAAAAAGAAGGAGCCGGCTGCGAAGAAAAAGGCTCCCTCCATGCTCGGCAAACAGCAGACAAAGTGGCTGCTGGAGACCCTCCGAGGTTCGAAGGCCACCTTCCGGGTGCTCTGCTCGCCCGTGCCCTGGGTCTTCGAGGCCAAGGGGGACAGCCTCGACACCTGGAACGGATTCAAGGAGGAGAGAAACGGGATCTTCGCCTTCCTCGAGAAGGAGAAGATCGAGGGTGTGATCCTGATGTCGGCCGACCGACACCGCTCCGACCTCTGGAAGATCAAGCGGGAGAACGCCTACCCCCTGTGGGAGTTCAACAGCTCACGCCTGACCAACATCCATGTCCACTCGACCATGAAGGCGGCCGAGTTCTCCTACAACGCCAAGCAGTCCTTCGGGCTGGTAAGCTTTGACACGACCCTTGACGACCCGGCCGTCACCTACGCGATTCTCAACATCGACGGCAAAGAGGTCTTCTCGAGAACCCTGAAGCGAAGCGCCATGGCTCACAAATGATGCAGGCGGCCAGTTCCCTCAAGCTACTCTGTTCAGGCTTTCTCGCCGAGGCGGGCGCGGCAGTCCCCGCAAAGACGGCCCCGCTCATCACAGATGACGCCGTCATTCTCGGCATCCTGCTCGTAGTCCTCGCGGCGATCTTCAAGACAGCATCGCTCAAACACCCCTTCTGGAAAAAGTTCTACACCTTCTGCCCCGTGCTGCTGTTGTGTTATTTCATCCCCTCGCTGCTCGGCAGCCTGGACATCGTGGCCACCGACAAGGATGGCTCGAAGCTGTACTTTGTCACCAAGAACTACCTGCTGCCCACCAGCCTGGTGCTCCTGACCTTGAGCATTGACCTCAAGGGGATCATCGGCCTGGGCCCCAAAGCTCTCATCCTGTTCCTCACAGGCACTGTGGGCATCCTCTTTGGCGGCCCCCTGGCTATCCTGATCGTCTCGGCCTTCTCGCCTGAGCTGGTCGCGGGCGATGGCCCGGAGGCCGTCTGGCGCGGCATGGCGACCTGCGCGGGAAGCTGGATCGGAGGAGGAGCGAACCAGGCCGCCATGAAGGAGGTCTTCGGAGTCGGCGACAGGATCTTCTCGGCCATGATCACGGTCGATGTCCTGGTCGCCAACGTCTGGATGGCGGGCCTGCTGGTCATCGCCGGAAAATCACGCCAGCTCGACAACTGGCTGAAGGCCGACACCAGCGCCATCGACACCCTGAAAAAGCGTATCAGCGCCTACCAGGAAGAGACCCTGCGGATCCCGAAGACGGCTGACACCCTGATGGTGCTCGCCGTCGGCTTCGCGGTGACCGCGCTCTCGCATTTTTTCTCTGGAAAGATCGCGGCGGGCTGTGAAGAGCTGGCTGTCACCAGCCCCTGGATCAAGGACTTCAACCTCACCAGCACCTTCTTCTGGTTGGTCGTGCTGGCCACGACCGGCGGGGTGCTGCTCTCCTTCACCCGCTACAGGAACCTCGAGGGTGTCGGCGCCTCAAGAATCGCCACCGTCTTCCTCTACCTGCTGGTGGTGACGATCGGCCTGAAAATGGACATCTTCGCGATCTTCAACAATCCCGGCGTCTTCGTGATCGGGGGAATCTGGATGCTGATCCATATCATCCTGCTCGTCGGCGTGACCATCCTGATCCGGGCCCCGGTCTTCTTCATGGCCGTCGGCAGCAAGGCCAATATCGGCGGCGCGGTCTCCGCTCCGATCGTGGCCGCGGCCTTCCACCCATCATTAGCCCCGGTGGGCGTGCTGCTGGCGGTACTCGGCTACGCCCTGGGCACCTACGCCGCCTGGCTCTGCGGCCTCATGATGCAGGCTGTCACCCCAGCCGGATAGCAGGCGGAACCTGCCCCGCGGCTACTTCTCGGTCACCGTGCACTTCGTGATCTTCAGCTTCTCAGAGGTCTTGCCGCTGTTGTCAGCGCTTCCGGCCTTCTCGATCGCCTTGACCACGTCAAGCCCCTCGACCACCTTGCCGTAGATCGTATAGCTGCCGTCAAGGGTGGGAGTAGGCCCGAAGGTGATAAAGAACTGGCTGCCATCGGTTCCCGGCCCTGCGTTGGCTGTACTGAGAACCCCGGCGCTGTCGTGCTTCAGATCCTTTGAAAATTCTCCGCCAAACTGGTAGCCGGGGCCATCCTGCCCTGTACCGGTAGGACAGCCGCCCTGGGCCATGAAGCCCTGGATGACCCGGTGGAAGATCAGACCATCGTAGTATCCAAGCCGGGTGAGATAGATCGCGCTCGATACATGCATGGGCGCCACCTCTGGATTGAAGCGAATGCGGATCTTGCCCTTGCTTGTCTCCATGTTCCAGAACAGGCTCTTGCCCTTGGGAAAGACGTACTTCGGCGGCTTGCGAAGTTTCTTGCGCCAGTTCAAAACCGACTTGTTGACCTTGCCAGCTGCGATGAACTTGTCAATTGCCGCGAAGCTGAACTCTTCCCTGACGATGGCGGCCGTGGAGATGGTGCACTTCTTCATGAACATCGATTCCGAGGGCTTCCCCGTGCGCGAACCTTTTGACTCGATAACCTTGAGCACATCCAGGCCTTCCACCACCTCACCGAAGAGGGTATGACGATTGTTGAGCCAGGGAGTGGCCTTGAAGGTCAGGAAGAACTGGCTGCCATCGGTTCCAGGGCCGGCGTTCGCCATGCTGAGGAGGCCCGGGCGATCGTGCTTCACCGAGGCTGAGTACTCCCCCGCGTACTTGTAGCCCGGACCGCCGGTGCCCGTGCCGAGCGGACAGCCGCCCTGGGCCATGAAGCTGGTGATGACCCGATGAAAAGGCAGGGTGTCGTAGAAACCCAGGCGGGTCAGGTAGATGGTGCTCGAGACGTGCATCGGGGCGACATCGGGCCACAGGCGAACCTTGATCAGGCCCTTGTTGCTTTCGATATTCCAGAAATATTCCGTATCCCCAGCCCCAAAGTCGGCCTGGGGCGGTTTCGGCAATCCAAGTCGCCAGCGCGGCGATGACTTGTCGATCTTTTTCGAAGAGATGAACTTATCGAGCGATGCGATCGCGGGATCCGGAGCCTTTTTGTCCTGGGAATAAGCGGTCGATACAAACGTCAGCGCCAGCGCGAATAAAACGCAGCCGGCTGAAACAAGCGCGCGAAATTGTGTCACTTCTGTCACCTCATCAGGTCAATCGGTTGTAGTACGCGAACCGCAGAGCGGGCCGCCAGAGAACGATCATTCTATTCTGTTTCCCGGAGTTCAAGAAGAATCGCTAAAAGCTCACCTCGCTGGCCTCCGCTCCAGGACAAGAATTTTCAAATTACTGGAACATGGAAGTGAAGAACATTATGCTGAAAGCACTTATGACGGAAGTGAAGCTCGCGACACGACCTCTTCAGCTGATGATTCGAGCCCTGCTGCCGATTATTATCACCCTGCTTCTTCAAACGACCCTCACCAGGGCAGAAGACCAGGCGGCACAGCCCGACGCGCCGGCCATCAAATTTTTCGAGCAAAGAATCCGGCCGCTCTTCATCGAGCGCTGCCACAAATGCCATAGTGAAAAGAAGCAGCGCGGCGAACTGCGTCTCGATTCGCTGCAGGCCCTGCTCAGCGGCGGAGAATCCGGCCCCTCCATCATTCCTGGAACACCGGAAAAGAGCCTGCTGATCCAGGCGGTCCAATACCGCGAAGAGCTCAAGATGCCTCCGAAGAAGCGGCTCTCCGACAGGGAGATCGCCGACCTCGCGGCCTGGGTCAAGATGGGCGCGCCCTGGCCAGGCGCGATGGCTGAAAAAGCTCCCGCTGTGAAAGCGGCCGGCTCCGCCTACGAAGCCATCTTGCGTGAATCAGGAAGCCACTGGGCTTTCCAGCCTCTGAAGCGTGAAGCTCCTCCCCTGGTAAAAAAGAAAGACTGGATTCGTTCGCCGATCGACAACTTTATTCTGGGCGCCCTGGAGGACAGCAACCTGGCTCCCAGCTCCCCCGCCACCTCGGAAGCACTCATCCGAAGGGTCTATTTTGATCTCATCGGCCTGCCGCCCGGACCGAAAGAGATCGAGGAATTCATCTCCGACAACTCGCCGGAGAACTACGAAAAGATCATCGATCGGCTGCTCTCCTCTCCACGCTACGGAGAACGCTGGGGACGCCACTGGCTCGATGTCGCCCGCTACGCCGATTCAAACGGCCTCGATGAAAATATCGCCTACATCCAGGCCTGGCGCTACCGGGACTGGGTCATCGACAGCTTCAACCGCGACAAACCCTACGATGAATTCCTCCGCTCCCAGGTCGCCGGCGACCTGCTCCAGAGTCCCGATCCCGAGAGCGACTACGAGGACAAGGTGGCTACCGGATTTCTTTCGATCGGCCCGAAGATGCTCGCCGAGGATGATGGCCGGAAGATGGAGCTCGACATCGTCGACGAGCAGGTTGACACGGTCGGACGGGTCTTCATGGGGCTCACGCTCGGTTGCGCGCGATGCCATGATCACAAATTCGATCCCTTCTCCCAGCGCGACTACTACTCCATGGCTTCAATCTTCAAGAGCACCAGGACCATGGAGAACTTCAAGGTTGTCGCCGTCTGGCACGAATACGAGTTCCCCTCAGGCCAGGAACTCCAGCTCAAGACAGAGCTGGCCGCGAAGCAGCGTGAGCTCGAGGAACGCCGAAAAGCCGCCGGGGAAGACGTGGAAAGATCACACAGGACGGCTTTTGGACCCTACCTCCGGGGCGCCTGGGAACTGGTTCGCTTTCCGCCCCTGGTCCATGAGAAACCGCGCCAAGCGGCCGCCGCGAAAATCCCCGCCGCTGAGCTTTCGAAGCGGGGCATCCTCATCGAGATGGAAAAATTTCAGCGGAAGGAAAAAGATCTCGTCATCGACACCACCGGCTATGGAAAGGGCATCGGGGTCCTGCTCAGCAGGGTGAATGCCGCCGCCGAGTATGACCTGGATATCGCGGTGGAGGGACTCTACCAGCTCGATGTCCGGCACGCCGCGGCCGAATCCCGTCCCATGGTTCTCACGGTCAACGGCGACACCAGGGTCACCGGCGTGGCGGCCGCCATCACCGGGACCTGGTATCCAGACACCCAGAAATGGTTCCCGGCGGCGACCGTTCACCTCGCCCGAGGCCGTAACGTACTGCGCTTCGAGCGCTACGGCGGCCCCATCCCTCATCTCGACAAGTTCTTCCTCAGCAAGGTCGCCCCCCCGCCTGAAACTCCGGCCGCTGAGAAAGATCCGACCCTCATGATCGAGCTGGAAGATGCGGTGAAAACCGGGGGGGACCTCGTCATCCAGCGCGATGGAAATGGCGAAGGCATCGGTATCATCGCCAGCGCGAAGACCGCCTCCGCCGAGCTCGAGTTAAACACCGGCGAGGAGGGCTACCGGCTCCTCAGAATCCGTCATGCCGCGAAGGAGCCACGCCCTGTTCGCCTCTTTCTCAACGATCGACTTGTCGGCAACGCCTGTGGAGAAGTGACCGGCGGCTGGGGGCCGCAGAGCCAACGCTGGTTCTCCCAGGGAATCGTCTACCTCCCGAAAGGAAAAAACAGTCTTCGGATTGAGAGGACAGATGGCCCTCTGCCCCACCTCGACAAGCTCTCGCTCCAGTCAGTCAAGCCGGGAAAGTCGGCGAGCGAGCACTATCGAAACGCTTCCGAGGTCGCCCGGTCGCTCGGACTTCACGCAGAGCTGCTGCGGGCATGGACGACCATCAGCTCCCGAAACCCCGCGCTGCTGGAAAAGCTAGATGAGGCTGTCATGGCCGGGCTTACCGCCGAGAAGATCGCCCCGGCTCTTGGGGAAAAGCTGCTCGCCGAGACCTCCGCGCTGGCCGGTGAAGCTCTCAACCTCGCCTATCCTGACAACAAACGCGAGCCTCTCTTTTCCGCTAAGGCCAGGGAGGCGATCGCGGCGATTGAAAAATCCCAGGGCGAACTGAAAAAGAAAATGGCTGTTAAGCTCAAGGTCATGGGGGTCAGAGAAGGAAAGGCGGAGGACCTCAAGGTTCATCTTCGAGGCAGCTACCTCACCCTCGGCGAGCAGGCCAGGAAGGGCTTCCCGAGTTTTCTCGCAAGCTTCGACAAGCCCGAAATCAAGACCACCAGCGGACGTCTCGAATTGGCCAGGTGGCTCAGCGACCCCCGCCACCCGCTCACCGGACGGGTCATGGCCAACAGGATCTGGCGCTGGCATTTCGGCCAGGGAATCGTCAGGAGCACCGACAACTTCGGAAGACTGGGCTCACGCCCGAGCCACAGGGCGCTGCTTGACTGGCTCGCATCGATGCTGATCGACGAGGGCTGGTCTGTCAAACGCCTGCACAGGGAAATCCTCACCTCTAGCACCTACCGGATGGGAAGCGCCTTCAACGCCGCCGCCGCCGAGGCGGACCCAGACAACACGCTGCGCTGGAGATGGAGCAGGAGACGGCTCGAGGCGGAATCCATCCGCGACTCTCTGCTCGAGTTGGGCGGAAAGATCGACAACAGGATGGGGGGACAACTGCTGAGCGCGAAGGCGCGGGCCTATGTCACAGGCACTGCCTCCAAGCGAAACACCTACGATGCTCCAAGACGATCGGTCTACCTGCCGGTTCTTCGCAGCGCGGTCTACGATGTCCTGCAATCCTTCGACTTCCCCGACCCGAGCGTCGTCAACGGTGATCGCTCCACGACGACAATTCCCTCGCAGGCACTCGTCATGATGAATTCAGCCCTCATGGACCAGGCCGCCCAGGGTCTCGCCTCCCATCTGCTCAGCTCAGACACCGCGGACAGCCTGGCGCTCGTAAGACAGGCCTTTCTACGGGTTCTTGGCCGGCCCGCCGGCGACGATGAAGAGAATCGCTGGATCTCGATGCTCGTGAAACTCGAAGGACACTACCGGGAAGCGGGCGAAAAGGAGGCCAGGAAGAAGGCCTGGCGCAGCTTCGCGAGAGTACTGCTGTCTTCCAACGAGTTCATCTATGTAGAATGAATGAAGAGAAAATTCAACACCCGGACACCGACTGAGATGAATCACCACTGGACAGATCCCCTGGGCAGGACAAAGACCCGGCGCCAGATGCTGAAGGAAAGCAGCGCCGGCTTCGGCGGGCTTGCGCTGAGCTGGATGCTCGGCCGGGAAGCGCTCGCCGATAAAGCATCGAGCGCCAGCCCCCTGGCTGTTCGCGAGGGTCATCACACCCCGAGGGCCAAGAGGGTCATCTTCCTGTTCATGCACGGCGGTCCATCCCAGGTCGACACCTTTGATCACAAGCCCCTGCTCGACCGCGACGATGGAAAAAAGCTACCCTTCCCCAAGCCGCGAATCGTCTCCGGAGCGACGGGCAACCTCCTGCGGTCACCGTGGAAGTTCAGGCCGCGGGGAGAGAGCGGCATTCCCGTCAGTGACCTCTTCCCCGAAGTCGGCGGCCAAGTCGACGATCTCTGCGTCATCAACTCGATCTACGGCTCCAACTCGCGTCATGGGGGCGCCCTGCTAGAATTGCATACCGGCAGCGATACCTTCGTCCGCCCCAGCATGGGCTCCTGGATCTGCTACGGTCTCGGCAGCGAAAACGATGACCTGCCAGGCTTCATCACGATCTGCCCGACTCTCGGCCACGGCGGTGTCAACGCCTGGAGCTCTTCTTTCCTGCCGGCCCACTATCAGGGGACCCCGGTCGGCTATACAAGCGTCCCGGCCGACAAGGCGAAGATCCCCTACATCTCCAACCAGCATACCCCGGCTGGAATCCAGCGCATCGAGCTGGACCTCCTGCGCGATATGAACGAAAAACAATTGCGTCATCTCGGCAAGGACACCGATCTCGAAAGCCGTATCGGCTCCTTCGAACTCGCCTACCGTATGCAGACCGCGGCGCCGGAGGTCCAGGACATATCAGGTGAATCCGAAGCCACGAAAAAGCTCTACGGCCTGGATAAGAACAATACGAAGAACTTCGGGCGCCAATGCCTGATGGCCAGGCGCTTCGCCGAAGCCGGCGTGCGCTTCATCCAGTGCACCCACAGCTATAAATGGGACCAGCATGGAAACCTGAGAAAGGACCATGCCAGGAACGCGGCCGAGGTCGACAAGCCCATAGCGGGGCTGCTCCAGGACCTCAAGCAGCGCGGTCTGCTGCAGGACACCCTCGTGGTCTGGGGCGGCGAGTTTGGACGCACCCCCACCTCCCAGGGAAGTCGTGACGGCAGGGACCACAGCCCGCATGGCTTCAGCATGTGGATGGCCGGCGGCGGAGTCCGTGGAGGCCTGCGGTTCGGCAAGACCGACGACTATGGCTACTACGCCGTGGAGAACAAGGTTCATTTTCATGACCTGCACGCTACAATCCTTCACCTGATGGGACTGGATCACAAACGCCTGACCTATCGCTACGCCGGTCGTGATTTCCGCCTGACTGACATTCACGGCCGGGTGGTAAACGAGATCATTTCCTGAAAACGAGATCGTCGCGGCGCTGAACCCCCGGGACACGAATTTACGAAAACAAAAGGAGAAGCTGATGACATCCGGAAAACTCTTCGCGGCAGGCTCCCTCGCCGCGGCAATCCTGTTTACCCTCTGCATGCAAAACGTGGCCTGGAATATCCAGGCGGTCAAGGCTCCTCGCGCGATCGAGCCCGGCTCGGCAACCAAGGCTCCCTCCGATGCGATCGTCCTCTTCGATGGCAAGAACCTCGACGAGTGGGTCGGAAGGAAAGGCGCCGCGAGTTGGACGGTGAAGGATGGAATCATGACGGTGGCTCCCGGGCAGGGTGACATGTACACGAAGAGAAAATTCGGCGACATCCAGCTCCACATGGAATGGCGCACCCCTGCTGCCACCAAGCGCAAGGGCGAGAGCAAGGGCAACAGCGGCATCAAGTTCCACTCCGCCTACGAGATCCAGGTGCTCGACAACTACAAGAACCAGTCCAACCCCAAGGGACAGGCCGGCTCGG
>CAJWMA010000044.1 GCA_913042995.1 uncultured bacterium
GCGTATTGCCGATCACCCCGCCCAGCATTCGCGCCCACAGGACCTGGTAGAGCAGACCGGTGGCGCCGGAGAGAAAGAAACAGCTTAAGGCCAGTGCTCGTAGTGGCATTCCCATTCGCCCAAAGGTTACCGTCGTTCAGTCCATCGCGGGACAGCGACAGTTTACGGTTTTTCGGCGCTGGCGAGAAGGAGGAGCCTGTTGAGCCTGTGTTTTTACTCGACCACGGCGCCTTCGGAGGCGGAGCCTACGTGGCGGCCGTATTTCCCGAGTACCCCGCCGCTATAGCGTTCCTTTGGCTTTTTCCACTTCGCCAGCCGCCTCTTGAGTTCCGCTTTCGAGACCACCAGGTCGAGCAGCCGCTTCTTCGCATCGATCAGGATCGTATCGCCATTTTTGACCAAGGCGAGAGGTCCTCCTTCGTAGGCCTCCGGCGCCACGTGTCCGATCATGAAGCCATGGGTCGCTCCTGAAAACCGCCCATCGGTGATCAGCGCCACATCGCTGCCGAGACCGGCGCCCTGGATCGCCCCGGTCACATGCAGCATCTCGCGCATTCCCGGGCCGCCCCTGGGGCCCTCGTAGCGGATGATGATGACATCGTTTGGTTTGATCCGGCCTTTCTTTACGGCCGCGAAGGCATCCTCTTCACGGTTGAAGACCTTGGCAGGACCCTTGTGGATGGACTTCTCCTGTCCCGAAAGCTTGATCACGCAGCCATCGGGCGCCAGCGAACCTCTCAGGATCGCGATCCCCCCGGTCTTCTTCAACGGCTTGCGCGCGCTCACGATGACCTGTTGACCTTTTTTCGCCTTCGCCCTGCGGGCCTCGGCCCCCAGGGTCCGGCCGCTGACGGTGAGCTGGTCGCCGTGGATTTTCCCCGCCTTGAGCAACTCCTTAGCTACCAGGGCCATGCCGCCGGCCTCGAACATCTCCGGGCCGGTGTAGAGACCCCATGGCTTCAGGTTGGCCAGCACCGGCGTCTTGCGGGAGATCCGGTCGAAGTCATCGATCCTGAAGCGGACGCCCGCCTCGCGCGCCACCGCCAGCAGGTGCAATACCGCGTTCGTCGAGCCGCCGGTGGCCATGACGCCGGCGACCGCGTTTTCCATCGCCTTGCGGGTGATGATTCGGCTCGGGGTGATTCCCTTCTTGAGCAGCTTCATCACCAGCTTGCCGGTCTCGATGGCGATCTTTTTCTTGCCGCGGTGCTCCGCCGGGACATCGTTGAAGCCCATCGGCGAGACGCCGAGCATCTCAAAAGCCGTGGCCATCGTATTCGCGGTGAACTGGCCGCCGCAGGCGCCGGCTCCGGGGCAGGCGTGGTTCTCGATGGCCTTGAGCTCCGCCTTGCTGATCTTGCCGGCGTTGTAGGCGCCGATCGCCTCGAAGGTGTCCTGGATGGTGAGGCGCTTCCCCTTGTACTCACCGTAGTTGATCGAGCCGCCGTAGAGCATGACACTCGGGATATCGAGCCGCGCCATCGCCATGACCATGGCGGGAATCGTCTTGTCGCAACCGGAGATCGTCACCAGGGCGTCAAACATATGGGAGCGCGCCACGAGTTCTACGGAATCGGCGACCAGGTCGCGGCTTACCAGGGAGCCCTTCATTCCCTCGGTTCCCATGGTGATTCCATCGGTAACCGAGACGGTGTTGACCTCGATCGGGGTGCCGCCTGCCGCCTTGACGCCGGCCATGACCTGGGAGGCGACCTCGCGGTGGTTGAAGTTGCAGGGCATGGTGCCGATCCAGCAATGCGCGACTCCGACCTGGGGCTTCGACAGGTCGCGGTCGCTGAATCCGATCGCTTTCATCATCGACCGGGCTCCGGCCCGGTCCACACCGTCCAGTATCACTTTGCTCTTGTGGCGGGTATCAAAGCTCATTGCTTGTCCTGGCTCCGGATTAACATGTGGTGGAAAAGAGCCATTGAAAAGCGATTCTGGAAAAAATCAAGACCGCCTCGCTGGCACGATCCCTCTTTCAGGCTGGATTTTGTTGCCAGCTTCGCTTATTCCAAAACAGCCGGGCGGGGTCTCTCTGGTCCCTGTTGAGGCCCAGGAGGGTTTCTTCGGCCGGTTTACAGGCTTTTATCGGTTCTCCCGCCCGGTGGCGGGAGGCAGGTCGTTGATACCGAGCACCTGCATCCCCGGTTTCTTCGCGATGCGGAATACGACAATGCGAATCCTCTTCATCAATGAGCGGGTCGATTACTCTAACGCGACCTCCTATTCACTCGACCTGGCCACCGCTCTTGCAGAGAGAGATCACGAGGTGCAGGTCTGCACCGGCGGAGGAGAGTTGCTCGAACAGTTCCGCGAGCGCTCCATCGAGACGTACGAGGTCAGCTTCAACATGCTCTCCATGTACAAGCTCATGGGCTACCTTCGTAAGTTTGATCCGGACCTGGTTCATGTACAGAGCTTCAGGAGCTATGAATTCGGCAGAAAGATGACCTCTCGACTGGAGAAGCCCGTGATCCTGACCGTTCATACCCGTCCCGATCCAGGTGTTCGAGAGCTGAGAGACAGGCACCTTTGCGGGACGATCGCGGCCAACGAGGTTATTCGTGAGGGGCTGGTCAATGAGCTGCATATGGACAAGAAGCTGGTGCGGGTGATCAACAGGGGTATCGATCTGGCCGCCTTCCGGCCGGGTATCCGTAACTACTGGAGCCCCGAAGATGAGCGGCTCCCCGTGGTCGCCTGCGTCGGGCAGCTCAGCGAGGAGAAGGGGCAGCACCTGCTGATCCAGGCGGCGAAGCTTGTTCTCGACCAGGGGATCGAGGCTCACTTCGCGATTGTCGGTGATGGGGAGACGGCCGCCTCGCTTCATAATCTCGTGAAGGAGCTCGGGCTGGAGCTCAACGTTACCTTCTCGCCGCATATCGCCGGGCGGCAGGCTCTCTACGGGCTCTTCGACATCATGGCCATGCCGGTCCTGAGAGGGGGGGTCGGAGTCGGAGCTATCGAGGCCATGGCCATGGGGCGGCCGCTGATCACCACCGGCCTGGGCGAGATGCTTGATCTCGTGCAGGATGGAGAAACAGGCCTGCTGGTGCCTGAGGGAGATGTCGAGGCGCTTGCCGCGAGGATCCTCGAGCTTATCAGGAATCCCGCCGAGATCGCGCGGCTGGGAGAGAACGGACGGAAGTGGGTTGAGAGGGATTTCATTCTCGAGCCCATGGTCGATGATACGCTCGAGTTCTATGGCGAGTGTCTTGACCGGATTGAAGAGGAGAGCGCTATCGAGGCCTGAGAGATTCCGACCCTCTCCTTGCATTTGACAATCTGTCCGCCCGCTGATAATTTTAATCTTTCGAGGGACGTCTCTTCGCGGTCTCCGGCTTTGGAGCCTGCCCGGTTTCAGAGCTCTGTTGTTTCTTCCCTTCGCCGTTTTCTATTCACGATTGCCAGGGATGTTTTGAGTGTCCGCATCTGAAAGGACAGCCGCGGTCGTTATTCCAGCCCGCCTGGGCTCGAGGCGATTCCCCCGAAAGATCCTGGCCCGTGAGACAGGCAAGTACCTCATCCAGCATGTCTGGGAGCGCGTGGTTGATTGTCCACGTGTCAGCAGGGTGGTTATCGCGACCGATAGCGAAGAGATTGTCGAGGCCTGCGCGAGCTTCGGGGCCGAGGCGCGGATGACCTCCGCAGAGCACCGCTCCGGGACGGACCGGGTCGCCGAACTCGCGGAAAATCTTGACGAGGACATCATCGTCAATGTCCAGGGAGATGAGCCTTACATTTCACATACAGACATTCTTGCCCTTCTCGAGCTCTTTGATGGATCCGCCGCGGGTGATGGCGAGCGTGCCGGAACAGTCATGGCTACCCTGGCCGCGGAACGTAGAGATTCCGAGGGTTTTCACGACCCCAACGTGGTCAAGGCTGTTGTAAGCGCCGATGGAAGAGCCCTTTACTTCAGCCGCGCTCCGGTTCCCCTGGATCCCTCTGAAGAAGGCGCCGGGCCGGTCGACTGGCTGCAGCATATCGGGATCTACGCCTACACCCGGGAGTTTCTTCTCTGCTTCGCGGCGCTCGAACCGACGGCGCTCGAGCGCCGCGAAAAGCTCGAGCAGTTGCGGGCGCTTGAGAATGGCTACACCATTAGAATTGGAAAAGCGCGGGGACAGCATATGGGAATTGATACCGAAGAAGAGTACACTCGTTTCGTCGAAGAGGAGAAGCGGAGGAAAGAAGACGGCCCGGTCTTGGAAGGGTCGTGATGTGAGTAATTGGTTGGTGGTGTCAGAAGAAGTTTTGAGGGCCGGTATGGTTTTAAGTTGCCGCCGGCAAGAGTGATTTAATGACTAAGTATATATTTGTTACTGGAGGGGTGGTTTCCTCGCTGGGCAAGGGACTCACCTCCGCCGCCATCGGTCTTCTTCTGGAGAGCCATGGCTTTAAGGTCGCTCTCCAGAAGCTGGATCCTTATCTCAACGTCGACCCCGGAACCATGAGTCCGTACCAGCACGGTGAGGTCTACGTTACAGACGATGGGACTGAGACGGACCTGGACCTCGGCCACTATGAGCGTTTTACCAGGGCCAAGCTGACCAGGGACTCCAACTACACCACGGGCAAGATCTACAACGAGGTGATCTCCAAGGAGCGGCGCGGAGACTATCTCGGATCTACGGTGCAGGTGATTCCCCATATCACCGATGAGATCAAGAGATGTATTGAGAACATGGATGATGGCGAGGCAGATGTCATCATCAGCGAGCTCGGCGGAACGGTTGGTGATATCGAGGGGCAGCCATTCCTCGAGGCGATCCGGCAGTTCGGGCTTGAGAAGGGGCGTGAGAACGTCATGTTCATCCACCTCACGCTGCTGCCCTACCTCACCGCCTCGGGCGAGGTCAAGACCAAGCCGACCCAGCATTCGGTGGGCAAGCTTCGAGAGATCGGTATTCTTCCCGACATCCTGGTCTGCAGGACCGAGAAGGAGATGGAGGAGGACCATCGCCGGAAGATTGCCCTGTTCTGTAACGTGCCGATAGACGCGGTGATCGAGGAGCGTGATGTGGACCACTCGATCTACGAGGTTCCGATGGTTCTCAGGGAGCAGAAGCTCGACAGTCAGATCCTCAGCCACCTGCAGCTGCCGGAAGGTTCTGGAGACCTGGCCGAGTGGAAGACGATGGTCGATATCGTCTGTAACCTGACCAGGACGACCGAGGTGACCGTTGTCGGGAAGTACATCGAATTAACCGATGCCTACAAGTCCATCTACGAGGCGCTTACCCATGCCGGGATCGCGCACAATGTCGACGTCAAATTTCGCAAGGTAAGCTCCGAGGCTGTTGAGAAGGAGGGGGTCGAGGCTCTGCTGGAGGGCTCGCAGGCGATTCTCGTGCCGGGAGGCTTCGGCGACAGGGGGATCGAGGGCAAGATCAGCGCGATCCGTTACGCCCGGGAAAATTCGATTCCCTTTCTCGGCATCTGCCTCGGGATGCAGTGCGCCTGCATAGAGTTCGGCCGCAACATCATGGGGCTCGAGGGAGCCCATTCGAGCGAATTCGATAAGGATACGCCGCACCCGGTCATCGACCTGATGGAGGATCAGAACGATGTTACCGAGAAGGGCGGTACCATGCGGCTGGGAGCCTATCCCTGTGACCTGGCTGATGGAACGATTGCCAAGAAGGCCTACGGAGCGGACCTGGTCCATGAGCGGCATCGTCACCGGTACGAGTTCAACAATTCCTATCGCCAGCAGTTCGAAGATGCGGGCGGGGTTTTCTCCGGTCTGTCTCCTGATGGGAACCTGGTCGAGATATTTGAATTGCCCGACCATCCGTGGTTCGTTTCCTGTCAGTTCCATCCGGAGTTCCAGTCGCGGCCGGTTTCGGCCCACCCGCTCTTCAGGGATTTTGTAAGGGCGAGCCTGGTTTGTTCGGGAGCCCTGGAGAATGACAACTCAGCTGAAAAGCTGAAGACCGATTGAGGCGAAAATGACCGACGAAGAAAAAAACGACGACCCCAAGATCTTTGTAGACGAGGACTGGAAGCAGAAGGCGGAAGCTGAAAAGAAGGCTCTCGAAGAGGAGATCGCCAGCCAGGCTGAGGAATCGGCCGAGGCTCCCGCTGAGGGAGAGTACGACCTGCCGGCAGCGTCTTTCCCCAGCCTGCTGCAGGAATTCTCGACCCGTGCGCTCGTTTCCCTGGGAATGATTCAGAACCCGTTTTCCGGTGAGGCCCAGGTTGATCTGAAGGCCGCCGCCTACTCGATTGATATGCTGGCGATCCTGCAGGAAAAGACCGCGGGTAATCTCGAAGAGAACGAGAGCGCCTACCTTGGCCAGCTCATAGCCCAGCTCCGCGAAGCCTTCCTCAAGGTGTCCGCGGCGGAGGGGGGCGCCGAAGAGGGCGCCGCTCCCGCAGGCGAGAGTCCCGCGGAGTCAGCGTCGGAGGAGGAAGCTGCTGCTCCCGCCGAAGAAAGCGACTCTGAAAAAGGCGACGCCTGAGTCCCGGCTCAGGTGGGAATCTGGTCGAAGAGCGTGAGTCCCAGCGCCCCGAACAGCATGATCGGGAACCAGGCCGCCAGGGTCGGCGAGAAGTAGTTGCCGTCGATAGCGATGCTGGCGCAGACCGAGGTCACCAGGTAGAAGGCGGCGCCGATGAGAAAGCTCGCCACCAGCCCCAGGAAGATGCTCCGGTTCTCGAGCTTCAGGACGAAGGGCAGTCCGAGGAAGAGCAGGAGGATGTGGGCGAGGGGAAAGGCGAAGTGGTGGTGCAGCTTGACGGCCAGGTGGCGATGGTAGTCCTGTCGCTTGAACTGTGACTGGAGCTGTTTCCAGGAGAGGTAGGAGATCTCCCTGTTGCTGGCCTCGAGGTCGATCGGGCGCATCGTCGTCTCGAGCTTCATCCTGGTGAAGACTTTTTTCAGCCGCTCGAAGTTCTTGCTGCCTTCGTTCAGCACCAGCTCTCCCTCCATGTTCCAGTTCTGAATCGACCCATCGTAGAGAGTCCAGTGCCCCTCCTCTGATCCGGGCGGGCCGGTCTGGACCCATTCCATCTGGTTGGCGTCGATCTGCCGCTTGGCCTTCGCATTGGCATGGCGCTCGAGGATCTTGACCATCCGTCCGAGCTGGGAGGTGGTTGAGTATTGTCCGACCTCGATCTTCAGCCCGTGTTTGCTGTCGTAATAGGCCTCTGGTTCGAGGAGCTTCGATCTCGAGATCGCCAGGGCGGTTCGGATTGAATCCCGGTTGTTCGGCAGGACGACCTCCTGGAGGTAGAAGGTGAGTCCAATCAGGAGGAAGGAGATCACGAAAACCGGGAGGAGCAGGCGGTAGACGCTCATGCCATTGGTTTTCAGCGCCTGGATCTCGTTGTTACGGTTGAGCAGCGTTACGGTGAAGAGACCTGCCGCGGACGTCAGGATGGGCCCCATGAAGTTGGTAAATACCGTGGGAATCATCGCCAGGTTGTAGCTCAGCAGGGTGGCGAAGATGTTGCCTTCCTCTCGCATGAAGCGGTCGAACTTGAAGCTGAATTCGATGGCTACGAAGAAGCCGGCGAAGATGATGAAGCAGGCGACGTAGGCTGAGAGAAAGAGCCGCGTGACGTAGAGGTCGACGGTCTTGATCCTCATCCTGCCAAGGCCCGCCATGCGTGGTTTCTTCTGCTCGCTCATTTACGGACAACCTTCTGGAGAAACACGGCAGTGACCAGGAGCAGGGCGGCGTTCGGTATTGCCAGGGCGAGGACCGGCTGTATGTCAGCGCTCCTGGCCAGGTAGGTTCCGACCATGAGGAGCGGATAAAAGGTCACCAGCACGATGATCGTGCTCATGAAGAAAGGGACCAGCCGGCTGGTGAAGCTTGCCATGAAGCAGAGGGCCGCTCCCAGCAGCGGGAAGGTCAGTCCGGAGAGCGAGAAGGCGTTCCTCCGGTGACGCTCTCCGAGGGCAAGCCTGAGCTCTCTCTCGAGTTCCGGCTCGCCGGAGCCGATGGCGATTCGTTTTTCTATCTCATCGATCTGGCTGTTGAGTCCCGGGTTCGGCAGATCTTTCAGCTTTCTCTGTCTGCTCTGGAACGAGAGAGGGATGGTGATGCTCTCCGAGATTGAAAATTTCTGGATAAAACTGTCCTTGCCGGACTTCGTGCCGCTGATGTGTTCGGGTACCAGGATCTCGACCCCCCTGAGGTGGAGGTTCACGCCGCGCCGGTCCGGGGTGATCTCGATACGGCCCTCTACCGCGAGCAGCGTGACGGTCTCTGGGAGCTGCTGGGGGAGCTGGTTGCGCACCTGCGGAACGAAGGTCGACTGGAGGTCGCGATGCATATCAATCTGCACCCGATTGAGATTCGTTCCGTTGTACTGTCCGACGAAGAGACTTCCGCTTCCTTCCGGAAGAAGGATCGTTCGGTTCACTCCAGAGCCGAGGCTCTCGAGCTGGCGGATGATGTACTGCTGCAGGTTGTTCTTTTCGAAGTGGATCTCGGGGATGATCCAGCCGTTGAGATAATAGCCGAGGCCTCCGCAGGCCATGGCAAGCACCAGCACCGGCCCGAACATCTGCAGGTGGGAGGCGCCGTGATAGCGGATCGCGGCGACTTCGAGGTCAGCGGTCATCCTGCCGTAGGCGAGGGTGACCCCTGCCAGGAGAGCCAGCGGCAGGGAGAAGAACAGGGGATAGGCAAAGGTCTTGATGAGGAAAGGCCAGATGAAGGCGAATTGTATCCCGCTTCGAATGGTCTGGAAGGTGACCATCGCACAGTAGAGCAACGAGACCAGGAGTATGCACAATATGACGGTGCGGATGGCCTCCATGCCGACATACTTGCCAATGGTCCAGGGTACTCGCCGGCGGCGTATCCTCCAGTCCTCCCGGCCGTACTGGGAGAATGGAGCGGTTATCGGTTCAGCCAGTCCGGGCTCCGCCTCGAGCGTCACCTCGGTGGAATGCGCTTCCACATCGACTCCTCTAACTCTCTCTTCACTTTACGCTGAGCCGCCGCAGGCAGGACTCTTCACTTCTTCGCCGCATGTTACATTTCCAGCAGGTAAAAGGCAATCAGTGAGCTAGCGGCTGGTCGTTCGCCTTCTCTACTGTTACGATTCCTCACTTGAGTCGTTCGACAGGCATGTGAACACCATAGGACAGGGGTATTTAAGATCAGATGAAGAGCCAGCTGCCTTTCAATGAAGGCGAGGGGTCGATTCTTCCGGAGCACCTTACCGTTTCCAGGGAAACCGGTGGAAGAGGCTGCTTTTTCTGGGGCTGCATGATCCTGGTGCTGTTTTTTGTCCTGGCGGTTGTCGGAACAGGCGGCTGCGTCTACATGGTCAAAAACGAGATCGATAGCCTCTTCGAGGATGAGGGGGTCGTTTTCGAGGAGATTCCGGAATCGGAGGTGAGACTCGACGGGATCAGGGAGCGTATCGCTCTGTTTCGCCAGGCTCCTTCCGATGGCGGTGATGACAAGCCCCTGCTGGTTCTCGGAGCCGATGAGCTGAATATCCTGGTGCGAGGTCATCAGGAGCCCGTTGTCGCCGACCTGGCGCGATTCCTGCGCCTGGGCATCACGGATTCTACCCTGGAGGCCGAGGTCAGCTTTCCGATGGATCGGGGCGCCGCCTATCTCGATGAGGCCATCGAGCGTCAACCAGGCCGCAAGGGGGGCGAGGAGCTGCAGTTTATGCGGTTCCTGGTTGGCTTTTTTGAGGGACGCTTCTTCAATGCCGCCGTCGAGCTGGGCCTGGAGGTGCGGCAGGAGAAGGTTATAGCGAAAATTCTGAAGGTGAAGCTGGCCAACGGAGTCGAGTTTGACGAGGCGGAGTTGCGCCGCGGCGACCAGGAAAACAAGCTCGAAGAGCTCGAGGAGGAGATGGGCAGGACCTTCGAGGATATCTTTTTTGGAGACGCACCGGGCCGCAAGCGACTTGGTGTTCGTGATGGGAAGCTGTTCCTTCGGAGGCTTCCCTGAGCTCCGGCATCCGGGCGCCGAGGTCAGTAGCCAGCGGCGGCCGAGTCGGGTCTTCTGCGATCGCAGCCGGCCTCGAGCTTCCCATCTTCACCTACGGAGATCGCCATGGCGGAGCCCTGGGAGCCTCCGCGTTGTTCGACGGTGTGGCCCATCTTCTCGAGTGCCAGGCGGGTAGCGGGGGTGATGGCCCCGGCCTCCACCAGGAGCTTGTCGGGAAGCCATTGATGATGGAGTCGGGGTGAATCTACGGCATCCTGTATGGGCAGGCCGTGGACCAGGTGGTTGATGATGATGCCCAGCACGGTGTTGATGATCGTGCGCCCCCCAGGCGAGCCGACGACGAGGACGGGTTCCCCCGCTTTTGCCACGATGGTCGGTGACATGCTCGAGAGCATTCGCTTCCCGGGGGCCGCCAGGTTTGGTTTCGTTCCGATCAGCCCCTTCTCAGTGGTGAGGCCCGCGCGCGGATTGAAATCGCCCATCTCGTTGTTGAGCAGGAAGCCGGCTCCTGGCACAACGATGCGCGAGCCATAGCTGTATTCCAGGGTCGTGGTGAGCGCGACTGACATTCGCCGCGAGTCGACGACGCTGAGGTGGGTCGTCTCAGACCCCTTCACGGGCCAGGTGAAGGTGGTGGGGGAGGATCGGGAGGCCTTCCGGGGATGGATTGTCGCGGAGAGGCTCCGGGCGTATTTCTTCGAGGTGAGTTTTTCTACGGGAACCGGGACGAAGTCGGTGTCAGCCAGGTGCAGTGCGCGGTCGGCGTAGGCTCTCCTCATCGCCTCGGTGAGCAGGTGAACCTCTTGCGGTGAGCGGAAGGAGGTTTTATCGATACCGTTGTGTTCCAGGAGGTTGAGCATCTCCACGAGGGCCACTCCGCCTGAGCTTGGCGGGGGCATGGAGATGATGTCGTAGCCGCGGAAGGTTCCGCGCACCGGCTTGCGCTCTACGGCTCTGTAATTTCGCAGATCCTCGAGGCTGATCAGGCCGCCTCCCCGGCGCATCTCCGCCACGAGAAGCTCGGCGGTTTTTCCCTGGTAGAAGCCGGCCGCTCCCCGGTCGCGAATTCGCTCGAGAGTTTCAGCAAGCTCCCTCTGCTCCAGGACGTCTCCCGCCTGGTAGGCTTCACCTTCGCTGGAGAATTGCGCCAGGGTCGCCGGGTACCGGCTGAATCCCTTGAGGCGGCCGGCGAGGTCGGCCGCCAGTCCGGGGCTCACCTTGAAGCCCCTGGCGGCGAGCCGGACCGCGGGCTCGACAAGCTCCCTCCAGGGGAGCTTTCCGAGGCGCTGATGCGCGAGCTGAAGGCCGGCCACGGAGCCGGGGACACCGACAGCGAGATGGCTGAAGTGATGTCGAGCGGAATCGTATTTCCCATCCTTGTCGAGGAACATGTCCGGGCGCGAGGCCGCGGGCGCGCGTTCGCGGAAATCGAAGGTCGTCGACGTCCCATCAGCGAGCATCACGACCATGAAGCCGCCGCCGCCAATGTTTCCCGCGGCGGGATGGGTTACGGCGAGCGCGAAGGCGGTGGCTATCGCGGCATCGACGGCGTTTCCTCCTTTGCGCAGAATCGCGAGCCCTGCCTTCGAGGCGCGGAGCTCCTGGCTGACCACCATTCCATTTTCAACCCGGTGGGGGGTTGCCTGTCTCCGGCCCTCCCGGGCGCAGGCCGTGGTGGAGAGCAGCGGGAGAAAGGCTGCCAGCTTGAGGATCGTTTTCATGGCTCGGTCCGGGGTTGCGGCGGTGGGAAGTCCGCTCATTTGCGCGTCAGATTACAGGAAATCGCCGATGATTTCTCTTAATTCAAGCCGCGCGCGATGCACTCGGGTCTTTACTGTTCCAAGGGTCAGGCCTTCTTCATCCGCTATCGCCTGGTAGGACTCGCCCAGTATGTCCCGGAGGATGATGATCCTGCGGGCCCGGTCATCCAATGACTGGATCGCGTCCTCGATGAGCTGCTGAAGCTCCTTCCGCTCAAGCAGCTCGTGCGGATCGCCGCTCGAGTCGTTCAGCTCGAGGTCGCCCTGGTCTTCTTTTTCGCTGACGGCGCTGATGGAGATGGTGGCCGTGGTTCCTGAGCGTTTGATGGCCTGGCGGTGAGCATGAAAGGATCTCGCGGTGTTGAGGGTAATGCGAAGGAGCCAGGTACGGAAAGACGCCTTGCCCTTGAAGCCGTCGAGCGAGCGGTAGGCCTTGAGGAATGATTCCTGCGCGACCTCCAGCGCGTCTTCCTGGTGCCCGAGATAATAGGCCGCCGCGTTGATCACGCCCTGTTGATGCCTGTGGACGAGCTGGTCAAAGGCCTCGCGGTCTCCCCTGGAGGCGGCCTCCACATACCACTCGTCGGGACGGTGGACAACGGTCTCCACCTCCATGACAATGGGTTTTTCTTCAACTGTCATTATCCGACTCTCCAGCGCAGCAGGCGATTGCGACCGCGAGCATTCTATTCTTCCCGCCGTGACAGGAAAACCTTCATTAAAGGAGTCTTCTACCAAGAAGACGCTCGACTAATGCCCTTCCTAGGGAAAAAATGTTCTCGATTTCGATTAACGGTAATTTTTTCTCCGTCTGCAACCCTTGATATGGAGCCGAGCATTTGCATTTTCGCCACCTGCTGGTATTGCTGGCCGCGCTGCAGTTCTCTTGCTCAGCAGTTTCGATGCGCCAGGATGACATCCTCAACCGGTCCCGTGAGCTGAACCAGAAGCTCACTGTTCTCGATACCCACCTCGACACGCCCTCGCGGGCGCTCAATCTTCCGGATTGGGCTCTGCATGAAAAAAGCGAGGAGACCCTCGTCGATCTTCCTCGAATGCGCGCCGCGGGCGTGAACGCTCCATTCATGGTTGTCTATACCTCGCCCTCGCTGAAGGGCCAGGACGCGCTTGTTCACGCTCTGGCGCTCAGCGATGTGATCAGCGGATGGGTTGAAGATTATCCGCGGGAGCTGTCGCTTGCCCGGGCCGCCTCGGATGTGCCGGCCGCCAAGCGCGACGGCAAGATCTCGGTGGTGATGTGCATGGAGAACAGCTCTCCCATTCTCGAAGGACGCCTCGACCTGGTGCGGACCTTCTACCGCCTGGGAGTGCGCTATATGAGCCTCTGTCATTTCAAGAACAACCATCTCTGCGACTCCTCCACCGACGACCCTCTTCATGGCGGCGTCAGCAAGTTCGGGGAGGAGGTTATCGCCGAGGCCAACCGCCTGGGGATCATGCTCGATGTTTCTCATATTTCGGATGATGCGGTACGCGACCACCTGCGTCTCAGCAAGGCTCCCATCATTGCCAGCCACTCAAACGTTCGCAAGCTCTGCGACCATCCCCGGAACCTGACCGATGAGCTCATCCGCGGGATTGCCAGGGGGGGCGGCGTGATCCAGCTGAATTTCGCGGCGCAGTACGTCTCAGCGGATTACCTGGTGAAATACAACGAGCGGAAGGCTCTCCTGGAGCTCAAGGAGAAGGAGATTGACGAACGCCTCGCGGGCCAGGAGGAAAAAGCCAAGGCTGAAAAAGAGAAGCTCTCCGCGAGCACCCCCCGGCCTCCGCCGCCGCCGCTGGAGGACTGGTTCGAACATGTTGATTATATCGCAGACCTCGTCGGCAAGGATTTCGTAGGGCTCGGGAGCGACTTCGACGGCATCGGCGCCTGGCCAGGCGAGCTGAAGGACATCACCTCGATCGAGCTCATCACCGCGGGGCTCCTCAAGCGGGGCTGGAGCGAGAAGGAGCTCGCGGGATTCTACAGCGGCAACCTGTTGCGGGTCTGGAGGAAGGTCGAGGAGGTCGCCGGGCGCTGACGCCCGGCTCCGGTCCTATTCGAACCCCTTTTCAGCGAGCCACCGCTCAGCATCGAGCGCCGCGGCGCAGCCGGTTCCCGCCGCCGTGATGGCCTGCCGGTAGATCTTGTCGACCACATCGCCGCAGGCGAAGACGCCATCGACCGAGGTGTCGGTGCGGCCCGGGCTGACGACGACATAGCCCTGTTCGTCGGTGTCGAGCTGTCCCGAGAGAAAGCCGGTGTTCGGGTCGTGCCCGATGGCGTAGAAGATTCCGCTGCAGGAGATGGTGCTCTCCTCTCCGGTCTTTACGTTGCTGATCCTCGCTCCGGTAACCAGGTCTTCACCCTCGGCATCGACCAGAGCGCTGTCCCAGACGATCTCAATCTTGTCGTTCGACAGCGCGCGCTCCTGCATGATCTTGCTGGCTCGCAGCTCGTCGCGACGGTGAATCATGTACACCTTGCTGGCGAACTTGGTGAGGAAGGTGGCCTCCTCTACAGCTGAGTCGCCGCCGCCTATGACGACGAGCTCCTTATCTCTGAAGATGGGGAGGGCCCCATCGCATACCGCGCAGGCGCTCATGCCCCTGTTCCAGAGGGTCTCTTCGCCAGGGACGTGGAGGCGCCTCGCGGTGGCGCCGGTGGAGACGATGATGCTGTGGGTCTCGACCTCGCGTTCTGTGGTCTTGACCTTGAAGGGGCCGCTCGACAGGTCGACCTCGGTGACGTCTTCCTGGAAGCTGCGGGTACCGAATTCGAGCGCCTGGGCGCGGAATTTCTGCATGAGATCGGGGCCGCTGATGCCTCCATCCGGGAAGCCGGGATAGTTTTCAACTTCCGTCGTGGTCATCAGCTGTCCGCCGGGGATTCCGCCGGCCTGGAATCCCTCGAGTATGAGGGGCTCCAGGTTGGCTCTGGCGGCATAGATCGCCGCGGTAAATCCGGCGGGGCCGGATCCGATGATGGTTACTTTCTCAGTCATCTCGAGCTTCCTTCAAGTGGGTGCCTGGGTCCGGGGAGAAATTCTCCGGGAGTTCACAAGATACAGCGGATTCCCCGGACATCAAACCTGAAGGAGAAGGGCCGGGCTTCTCTTGAGCCTCGATTTCACCGCAGGTAAGCTATGTCGGACGCTGAAATCATTTTTCGGGCATCGGAGCTCATGGGCGAAAATCGAGATTATTACGAAATACTGGGAGTTGGACGGGACGCCTCCGATAGCGAGATCAAGAAGGCGTATCGCGCTCTCGCTCTGAAGTATCATCCGGACAAGAACAAGGGCGACGAGCAGGCGGAGGCGAACTTCAAGGAGGCGGCTGAGGCTTTCGAGGTGCTCTCGGATTCTGAAAAGAGAGCCACCTACGACCGCTATGGAACCGATGGACTGCGCAATATGGGCTTCGAGGGGTTCCAGGACATTCGGACGGAGGACATCTTCGGCCGGTTCTCCGGAGTCTTTGGAGATCTTTTCGGGAGCGGAGGGGGAGGAGGTTTCTCTTCGGGAGGCTTTGGCTCGGGACAGGCTCCCCCCATGCGCGGTGCGGATGTACGGCATTCTCTCAGGATCACCCTGCGCGAAGCCGCTCTCGGGGGAAGCCGTGAGCTTGCCATTCCAGGTCCCGCCGATGAGAGTCGTCTGGAGATTCGGATACCTGCAAACGTGGCTGAAGGCCAGGTGTTGCGGGTTGGCGGCAAGGGGCAGCCTGGAGCGAACGGCGGGCCCGCGGGCGACCTTCTGATCAGCATATCCATCGATCAACACCATGAGTTCACCAGGCAGGGAAAGAATATTCGCTCGTCGGTCAAGGTGTCGCTGAAGACGGCTGTGCTCGGCGGCCAGGTGACCGTTAACACTTTGCACGAAGAGGTCCAGCTCACGGTGCCGCCAGGCACCTCCTCTGACGCTGTCCTGAGGCTCAAGGGCCTGGGGAGCGGTGGAGATGATCCTGGCGATCATCTCGTTCGGATTGTCGTGACCGTTCCGCAGGCGCCATCGGAGGCTCTGAAGGAGGCGTTGAGCGAAGATGAAGGCGAGGACTCTACGGCGGGGTAAGCCTCAGTCGTCGTCTTTCGTGAAGCCTTCGGGGAAGATATGCTTCAGCCGCGCGCCTCTGGCCGGCGAGATGGAGCAGCTTATATGCACTCCATCAACCTGGTAGTCGAGCTCTTCAAGGCTCGCGTTTTTCCGCAGGTAAGCGACAACGTCACCCCTGGAATGGGGGACGACAAGACTCATCGGTTCGTCACCGGCCTGCAGGTGGTCGAGGATCGCCTCGGAGAGGACTTCAAGTCCTGTGCCATTGGCGGCGGAGACCTGGAAGGCCTGCGCGGGCTCGATGACCTTGATGTTTGACGGCGCGGCCGCCCGGGAGCCGTAGTCTGGTCCGATGTTGGCGAGGTTGTTGGCCTCCGGGATCTCCTCGCTGGTCAGGGCATCCCATTTATTGAGGACCATCCAGGTCAGCTTGTCGCCGCATTTGAGGTTCTGGAGGACTGTGTTCACGGTGCGGATGTGTTGTTCTGCCTGGGGAGAGCTGGCGTCGACAACGTGCAGGATGATGTCGGCGCGGCGTGTCTCGGTAAGAGTCGCCTCAAAGCTCGCGACCAGGTGATGCGGGAGATCCTTGATGAAGCCGACCGTGTCGGTGAGAAGAACATGCCGGTTTTCATTCAGGATCCAGCGCCTGACCCTGGTGTCGAGTGTGGCGAAGAGCTTGTCCTCAACCAGCTCGTCGGATCTTGTCAGCGTGTTCAGCAGAGTCGACTTCCCAGCGTTGGTGTATCCGGCTAGGGCGACGACAAATTCTTCCGAACGATTTTCGATGGCCACCTGGTTCCGCCGCTCGATGTGCTTCAGATCCCGAACCATCTTCTGGATCCGGCGTCCGATGAGGCGTTTGTCGGTCTCGAGCTGTTTTTCGCCCGGTCCGCGCATGCCGATGCCGCCCTCGTAGCGGGAGAGGTGAGTCCACATGCGCTTCAGCCGGGGCAGGCTGTAGCGCAGCTGGGCCAGCTCGACCTGGAGCCTGGCCTGGGGGGTCTGCGCCCTCTGGGCGAAGATGTCCATGATCAGCTGGCTGCGATCGATCACGGTTTTTTCCGTGATCTTCTCAATGTTGCGTTCCTGCGCGGGGCTCAGGTCGTTGTCGGCGATGATGAAGTCGACATCGAGCTCTTGCGCGAGCTCGGCGGCCTCGGCGACCTTTCCCGCTCCGACCCAGGTCGCCGCGTTGGGGCGGCTGAGCTTCTGGACCAGGCTGTCACGCACCTCGATGTCGGCGGTTTTCGAGAGCGAGATGATTTCCGACAGTGGATCGACCGAGGCCCTGTCGTTGTTGAGCAGGGCTTTGATGACCAGGGCCGTCTTGTTTTCAGAGGTGGATGAAGCGCCGATGGTTTTGAACCCTCAGGTCAGAAGTCCGCTCTCGATATAGCCAGGTGCCGGCTGAAATTCAGATCATCCCGGTCGGGATGGTCAGCCCTGTAGTGGACCCCGCGCGATTCCATTCTACGCAGGGCAGAGTAGGTGACCAACCAGGAGGTTTGTAACATATTCTGCAGGGTCCAGCTTTCCACATCACGAAAATCCGCCGCCAGTGGGTAGGCGGTCCAGGTTGACAGTTGCTCCAGCGCGCTGGAGAGATCCCGTCCGTTTCGTTCGACCCCGACCTTGTACCAGAGCAGGCTCTTGAGACTGGAGAGGAGGTCGGCCAGGTCGAGCTCGCCTCCGGGCGTGTTCGTAACGATTTCAGGAGAAAGTTCTTTGCCCGGTTTCGGGAGCGGAAAAGGTTCCGGCCTGGGAAGTCCGGCCGCCGTCCGGGCGGCCTCGCGGCCGCTGCGATGGCCGAAGACGAGACCCTCGAGCAGGGAGTTGGAGCCGAGGCGATTGGCCCCGTGGACGCCTGTGCAGGCGACCTCGCCCGCGGCAAGGAGCCCAGGAACGCTCGTGCGGCCGTTGGGGTCGGTCGAGACCCCGCCGATGGAATAGTGGGCGCTGGGCCTTACCGGGATCGGCTCGCGGATGATGTCGATGCCGAAGCTTCTGCTGAGCTCCAGGATCCTCGGGAAACGCTCGCGGATACGGTCCTCGGCGATGGCGCCAAGATCGAGCCAGACCTTGTTCTCTCCGGTCTCTTTCATTATTTCGAGGATGCTCCTGGAGACGACATCTCGCGGGGCGAGGTCGGCCAGCTCATGGAAGCGCTTCATGAAAGCATCGCCGGCCTGGGTGCGCAGCACTCCGCCTTCGCCGCGGATGGCCTCGGTGATGAGAAACCTGTCAGCCCCGGCGAGGTAGAGAGTGGTCGGGTGAAATTGTATGAACTCGAGGTCCATCAGGCGGGCTCCGGCCCTGAAGGCCATGGCGAGGCCGTCTCCCGTGGCGACGGAAGGGTTCGTGGTTTCCCTGTAGAGCCGGCCGACTCCGCCGGTGGCGAGGACCGTCTGGCGTGCCCAGATGGCTTCCAGCTGGCCGGTCTCGTTAGCTACGAGGGCTCCGATGCAGCTGCCTTCACGGTCGAGCAGGTCGATTGCGAAGGTGCCCGGACGACAGAGGATATTGTTTTTTTTCAGCGCGGCCTCGACAAGCGCCCGGGCGATTTCCTGGCCGGTGGTGTCCCCGCGGTGAAGGATTCGGGGAAAGGAATGCGCGCCTTCACGGGTCAGCTGCAGTTCGCCCTCGGTGTTCCTGTCGAAATCCGTCCCGCGCTCGACTAATTCTCTGACCCGCTCGACTCCCTCCGCCGTCATGATGCGCAGGTTCTCTTCCTCGGCGATTCCCGCGGCTACATCGATGGTGTCCCGCATGTGAGCTTCGAGTGAATCACCGGTTCGTTCAGGGAGAATGACAGCGGCGATTCCACCCTGGGCCCAGCGTGTTGCGGATTCTTCCAGGCTGCTCTTGGCGAGAACGAGAACCTCAAGCTCCTCGTTCTCGGCGGCGGCCAGGGCGGCCGAGAGCCCGGCGATCCCGCTGCCGATCACCAGGACATCTGTGAAGCGGTGGGAGATGCGGGAAATCTCAAAATCGGCAAGGTAGCGCCGGCTCATGCCGGGGACGCCGGCCCTGAGTTTTTCAAGGAGCGGATTGTCTTTAGGCTCTGTCATCCCTGCTGGTCGTCTTCGGGGTGTTTCCCGGGGGGGTGAAACCCGCTAATCTGGCTGAAACTGCATTCTTTTGCAACACGGCATACACTTCCAGACCCGCCTAGGGCAGATTTCCGAGGAAAAAGATGACCATTTTGTTCTCAGGATTTTAAATATTAACCCTTTTGACGAATGGGTTTATGGTGAAATGAGGAGCGAGTGCGGGGGACCTGTGGAGTTCTTGAGCGTCACGGTATCCGATTTGCTCTAAAAGTCTACGGATGGTCCCTCTGCATGTACCGAATAACCTCAGGTTCATGATTCTCGGACCACCCGTAAGGAATCTTCCACTCGGCGCCCATTACGGGCCGAAGAAGAACAATAGCTATGGTTTTTCCCAGAACTGAATCTACATACGGTTGCAGTGATCGTGGTGTTCCTGAGCGGCCCCGCTCCCGATGCGACGGCATCGCCCTGATGGTGGTGATGGTCGTATTCATCGTGCTGTACATGATGGTTTACCATCTGAGCTTCTACACCGTGATGGAGGAGAAGATTGCCCATGTACGTCATGGCGATATCCAGGGCCAGGATGCTCTCTACTCCGTAGCCCAGCTCGTCATGGCGCAGCTGACGGAGGATATCGTCCAGGATTATTCCGGCGGCGCCGAAGATCCTGCCGCGGCCGCGCCGGCCGCCGGCGCGGGAGCAGAGGCCGGAGGCGCGGCTCGCGGTGGAGGCCGCGGCGGCGG
>CAJWMA010000045.1 GCA_913042995.1 uncultured bacterium
CTGATGCACTGGGACCTGGCCCCGGAGAACCCGGCGCGGCTCGTTCGAGCCGGAATCCCCATCGCCTTCACCACCAACGGGCTCGGGGGACGAGGACAGTATCTCAACGCGGTAAAAAAAGCCGTCGCCAGGGGACTCTCGAAGGACGACGCCCTCAAAGCCCTGACCGTGACCCCCGCGGAGCTCTTCGGCGTGGCCGGAGAGCTTGGAACCATCGAGCAGGGAAAGATCGCCAGCCTCTTCGTAGCAACGGGAGACGTCTTCGAGAAGGACACGAAGATCACCGAGACCTGGGTCTCCGGCGAGCGCTACCGCATCATCCTGCCGCCGCTGGAAGATCTCCGCGGCAACTGGGAGCTCAGGATCTCATCAGCCGACCCCGGCAAGGTCATCATGGAAATCACCGGAACTCCCTCGAGCCTGGCCGGCAACCTCGTGCTGCAGGGAAAAAAGAAAAACGAGCCCGAGGAAAAGAAGACCCGAAAGAAGAAGAAAAAGAAGAGCCGGGATTCTCAGGATGCGGGAACCGGTCTCGAAAAACGCAAGCTCGCCCACCTCGGCCTGCGTGACGCCCGCTTCAGCTGCGTCTTCTCCGCGGCTGACTTCGGAAAAAAAGGAATCGCCCAGCTCTCCGCCGTCCTGCAACAGGAAAAGGATGGCGGCACCACCCTGCTGGGAGACGTGACCTGGCCCGACGGGCGGCGCAGCTCGCTGAGGGGAACCCGCGTCCCTGGAAAAGAACCGGATGAGAAGAAGCCCCAGGACAATAAGAAGAAAGATGAAAAGAAGAAAGAAGCCCGGCCAGCCGCCAGCTACCCGGTCAACTTTCCCCTCGGCGCCTTCGGACGCGAAGACGCGCCCCGCCAGCCTACCCTCGTGGTCATTCGCGAAGCGACGGTGTGGACCTGCGGGAAGCGCGGTGTTATCGAGAAGGCTGACGTCCTCTTTGGCGAAGGAAAGATCCTCGCTGTAGGCAAAAATCTCACGGCCCCTGGCAACGCGCTCGTCATCGACGGCAAGGGCAAGCACGTCACCCCGGGAATTATCGACTGCCACTCCCACATCGCCACCGACGGAGGGATCAACGAGAGCGCCCAGGCGGTCACAGCCGAGGTGAGGATCGGCGATTTCATCAACTGCGACGACATGAACATCTACCGGCAGCTGGCCGGCGGCGTCACCTCGTCGAATATCCTGCACGGCTCGGCCAACCCCATCGGCGGCCAGAACCAGGTCATCAAGATGCGCTGGGGAGCCTCCGACGAGGACATGAAATTCCGCGGCGCCCCACAGGGAATCAAGTTCGCCCTCGGCGAGAACGTCAAGCAGAGCAATTGGGGCAACGAGTTCACCACGCGCTACCCGCAAACCCGCATGGGCGTCGAGCAGATCTTCCGCGATGAGTTCCAGAGCGCCCGTGAGTACCGCAAGCGCTGGGGCGACTGGAAGGCAAAGCGCTCCGGACTGCCGCCGCGGCGCGACCTCGAGCTGGACGCCATCGTAGAGATTCTCGAGGGCCGAAGGCTGGTTCACTGCCACAGCTACCGCCAGGATGAGATCCTCGCTCTCATTCGGGTGCTCGACGATTTCGGCATTCGCATCGCCACCTTCCAGCACATCCTCGAGGGCTACAAGGTCGCCGACGCCATGGCCAAACACGGCGCGATGGGCTCCGCCTTCGCCGACTGGTGGGCCTACAAATTCGAGGTCTACGATGCGATCCCCTACAACGGCACCCTGATGCACGAGGCCGGCGTTGTCGTCTCCTTCAACTCCGATGACGCCGAGCTCGGCCGGCGCCTGAACCACGAGGCCGCCAAGGCCACCAAGTACGGCCGAGTCCCCCCCGTCGAGGCGCTCAAGTTCGTCACCCTCAACCCCGCCCGCCAGCTCCGAATCGAAAAGCGGACAGGCTCGCTGCGCAAGGGCCTCGATGCCGACCTGGTGATCTGGTCCGGACCGCCGCTGTCGATCCTCAGCCGCTGCGAGCAGACCTGGGTCGATGGACGTCTCTATTTCAGCATCGAGGAGGACCACAAGAGCCGCAAGCAGGTGGCTGAACGCCGGGCGGCGCTGATCCAGAAGGTGCTCGCCTCCGAGGACAAGATGCTCGCTCCCGGTGAAAAGATCCCGGAAGAAGCGGACCTCTGGCCAAGTGAAGATATCTTCTGCGACCACGGACATGGGGAGGAAGACAGATGAGAGCGTTTGCCGCGACATGCCTGCTCCTGTTCATCACCCTGGGCCAGCCAGCGGCGCTTTGCGCTTCTGACGAGCTTCCGGGCAAACCACAAAAGACCCCGATCCTTCTCGAGGGGGGCACGATCCATCCGGTGAGCGGTCCCGCCTTCATTGGATCCCTGCTCTTTGACAAGGGACGAATCACAGCCCTCGGCAAAGAGCTCGAGGCTCCGGCGGGCGCTGAAAAAATAGACGCCGCCGGCAAACACATCTTCCCCGGCTTCTTTGACGCCTACTCCCAGCTTGGCCTGACCGAGATTGGCGCGGTCAGGGCCACCAAGGATCTCAGCGAATCAGGGACCATCAACCCGAATGTGAAGGCCCTGGTGGCGGTCAACCCGGACAGCGAGCTGATCCCCGTGGCGAGAGCCAACGGCGTCCTGCTCACCCTGACCGCTCCCTCCGGCGGCCTGGTCTCGGGCCTGGCCTCGATCATCCAGCTCGATGGCTGGACCTGGGAAGACATGGCCCTGCCCTCGGCGGGCGGCCTGTACATCAACTGGCCCGCGGCGAATCCGGCGAGCTCCTGGCTCGCGGGGCCCACCGCGAAGAAGCAGTCCCCGAGCCGCGACAGCCGCCTGCAGGAATTGCGAGAGCTCTTCGATGCGGCGAGGGCCTACGGCCGGGCCCGCGCCTCCCGGGGCGACGACCAGCCTGTCGATGCCCGTCTCGAGGCCATGCTGCCGGCGCTTACCGGCGAGCTCCCCGTGATCGCCCGCGCCGAGACCGTCAAGACGATCCAGTCAGCTGTCACCTTCGCCGAGCGCCAGGGCCTGCGCCTGGTCATTCACGGCGGCCACGATGCCCCGCATTGCGCCGCGCTGCTGAAGAAGCACAAGATCCCGGTGATCCTGCGCTCGGTCTACCGCCTTCCGAGGCGCCGGTCCGAGCCCTACGACTATCGCTTCACACTGCCGAAGCGGCTGAGCGATGCCGGGATCTCCTTCGCCATCTCGGGAAGCCCGACGGCGCGCACCGCCCACATGAGAAACCTCCCCTACCACGCGGCCATGGCGGCGGCCTTCGGTCTCAGCCAAGACCAGGCGCTCGAGGCCATCACCCTCGCCCCGGCGAAGATCCTCGGTGTCGCCGACCGGGTCGGGTCTCTCGAAAAGGGCAAGCATGCCACGCTGTTCATCAGCGATGGTCATATGTTTGAAACCAGCAGCAATATCGAGAGGGCCTTCATCCAGGGACGCGAGCTTGACCTCTCGAGCCGCCACAAACGCCTCTGGCTCAAGTACCGGGAAAAGTACCGCCGCCAGCGGGAAGAAAAATAGGCTGCCGGTTCGTCGAATTGCGGTATTGACCCCCGCCGATCGAGAGGTGAAAGTGTGGGCCTACGGAAGGCTCTTTCAGATCTCGACAGGACGCGGCCTCAGCGTCGGCGCCAGGTGACGGGCTCCTCCGACAGCGCCGCCTCAAACAGGTCCATGTTGGCCGAGGTTCTCCTCAGATGCCGGTTGAGCCACGCCAGCGCCAGCTCACCGACAATCCGGGTCTGCTCAACGGAGCCGAGCGTCTCACCCTGGAAGTTGATAAAGGGAAAAAACGGATTACAGAGGGTGACCTCGGCGATTCCGCAGCTGGCGGTCGTAGGCCCATCCTCATCGGAGAAGCCGCAGTGGTCCCCGAGAGGAAGACTCGCCAGGTAGGAGCCTCCACCCTCCGGAAGGGACTCGAAGATCCGCCTCGAATGAAGAACAGGCGGCGTGGTGCAGTCCTTCTCTCCTTCGATTACAAGGACCGGCGCATCGATGTCACCAGCCTCATCCGTAGGCTGCCGCAGGCCCAGGACAGGAGACACGGTCATCCCAAGAGGAGCCAGCACCACGGCGGTGCGAAGATCCTGGTCCTCGTCAAGAAGAACCCTGGAGCTGGCCAGCAAGGAAGCTCCCCCGCCCGCCGAGTGCCCCATGAACGCCGAGGACCCATCGAGATGCCGGTAGAGAATGGAATCTCGAGTCTCTCCCTCTGACTTCAGGCGGGAGAGGACAAATTGCAGATCGAGAGCGTATTCGTCCAGGTCCAGGATCATCGCATCACTGAGCCGGTCCGACATGGCGAAAACATATCCCGCCGGCACCAGGGTCTCCCAGATGTAGGCGTAATCGAGGGTTTCCATATTGTAGCCGTGCCCGAAAACCACCAGGGGGAAACGACCCGGGGCGGCCGCGCCTCTCTCGCCCGGCTCAAGCGCGGGATAGAAAACATCGACGGGGATCTCGCCCCGGCTTCCGGGTGAATCTCCAAAGGAGAGCCGCAGGCGCCCCACCTCATAGCTTGCGGGCCGAGGCGCTGAACAGGCGGGATCTTCGCCGCCAAGGAAGAGCCACTCGAGCAAATAGACCGCGTCGGCCAGGTCGGAAGTGGAGTCAGAGTTGACATCGACACACGGCAGTCCGCCGCAACGAGGCGCCTCTCCGCCGCGAAAGAGCCAGGCCAGCACATGAACAGCGTCGCCAAGATCGACCAGGGAGTCGCCATTGGCATCGCCGCAGACGGCTTCTCCGCCCGCATCGATCTTCGCCGCAGGGACCAGCCCGATGAAAGACACTGCCAGCAGCAGGGCGGCGGCTCTCATGCCAATGCCAGATCTGAGTTCAAACATGAAACGGTCTCCTCCGGAGAACTCCCCACAAGGCGCAAGACGCGAACAACAGGTCCATTGTACCACTGCGATCACCCCCGGTGAACGGAGATGCCCGCCCGGCATTCTCGATCCCCCGCCCCCCCTGTGGTACAAATGTCCCGACCACAGGAAACCTCCACGAAACAGGAAATCGCCGACAGCGAGGCGGCGAGCGATGATCTCCAGGCTATTTTCGATCGCAGGCAATACCTTTATCGAGTCGCTCCGGCGGCCCGTGTTCCTCGCCGTGCTGGGCGCGGTCTGCCTGCTCCTCGCCCTCAACCCCGCCATCAGCACCCTCACCCTGGGAGAAGACGACAAGCTTCTCGTCGACCTCGGCCTCTCAACGATTCTCCTTGGCGGAATCTTCCTCAGCGCGTTCATCTCCACCGGGTCGATCTCCAGGGAGATCGACAGCAAGACCATACTGACCATCCTCTCCAAGCCCGTGGGCAAGCTCTGCTTTATCGCTGGAAAATACCTCGGCGTCTGCGCCACGATCAGCCTCGCAGGCTGGATCTGGAGCCTGGTCTTTCTCCTGGGAATCCGCCACGGCGCCATCTCGGCGGCCTGGGAGAGCTCCGATGGCCCGGTGCTGATCTTCGGGCTGGGGGCGGCCATCATCTCCGTAGCGATCGCCGCCTGGGGAAACTACAAGCGGGGCTGGAACTTTCCCACCAGCGTCTCGCTGCTGCTGGCGGCGCTCCTGCCGCTGGCCTGGACCCTGGTCCTCCTGGTAGCAAAAGACTGGAGCCTGCAGGGCCTCCACGCCGAATTTGCCGCCGAGGAGAGGCAGCTTGGCCAGGTGCTGCTCGCCCTGGCCCTGGCTCTCCAGGCTCTCTGGATCCTGGCGGCGATAGCCATCGCCTGCTCCACCCGCCTGGGCCAGCTGGCTACCCTGCTCATCTCCTTCGGCGCCTTCCTGCTCGGCCTCTCGAGCGATTCGCTCTTCGGCGGCCCTGGCCGCGAGAAAACCCTGGCGAAGCTCGCCTACGGGATCACCCCCAACCTGCAATTCCACTGGCTGGCGGATGCTCTCTCCCTCGGCAACCCGGCCTCCGGGTTCTACCTGCTGCTGGTGAGCGGCTACACTATTCTCTTCATCGGCGCCATCCTCTGCCTGGCCACGGCCCTCTTCGAAGGAAAAGAGACCGGCTGACCACGGGCTCTAAAAAGGATCGTTTTCGCTGGAACTCGGTCGGCTTCAAAGGCAGGATGACCCGCAAATGAAGCCCCCCCCGGACACCGCTTTCGTCAAGACGGCCGGCCTCAAGAAGGTCTTCAAGGACTTCTGGCTGCGCCCGAAGGTCGTCGCCCTCGAGGGGCTCGACCTGGAGATCCTGCCCGGCGAAGTACACGGCCTCCTGGGATCCAACGGCGCCGGAAAATCGACGACGATCAAGCTCATCCTGGGACTGCTCTTCCCCACCAGCGGGGAGGTGACGGTTTTCGGAAAGCCGCCCGGCGATGTGGAAACCAAGAACCGCATCGGCTACCTGCCTGAAGAGTCCTATCTCTACGGGTTCCTCGATGCGGAAGAGATCCTCGATTACTACGGTAGGCTCTTCAACCTGCCCGGCCCGACACGCAGGAGCCGGATCGCGGAGCTCCTCGATATGGTCGGCCTGCAGGGAATGCGAAACCGGCCGCTTGCCGAGTATTCGAAAGGAATGCAGCGCCGCATCGGAATCGCCCAGGCGCTCATCAACAACCCCGACCTGCTGATCCTGGATGAACCGACCACCGGCCTCGACCCCATCGGCGCCCGGGAGGTCAAGGACCTCATCCTGCGGCTCAGGGAGGAAGGCAAGAGTGTGCTGCTCAGCAGCCACCGCCTGGCTGATGTCGAGGATGTCTGTGACCGGATCACGGTTCTCTACGGCGGCTGCAAGCAGGCGGAGGGAACCATCGATGAATTGCTCAGCTCGCCGGAATCGACTGTCATCGAGACCGACCGGCTCGATGCGGACACGCTCGCCGGGATCGAGGCGCTGCTCAAAAAAGCCGGGGGACTCTCGATCAGGAAAACGGAGTCTCCACGCCAGAGCCTCGAAAACTTCTTCCTGGGCCTGGTCGAAAAGGCCGGCCGCGAAGGAGCGGAAACCAGCGGAGCCACGGGAGGCGCAGGGGTTGCCCGCTTCCTGACCCGAGAGCGTCCGGCGGAAGAAAAAGACCCCCCGGCCGAAGAGGCCGCCGACTGAGATGGCCTCCACCGCCCCGAAAAAAAAAGACGACGGAGCGCGGCTGCCAATCCCTCTCATGGTGGCCCTGCCGGCGGCAGCCCTTCTCGCGACCTGTCTCTACGAACTGCTGGGGAGAGGAGCCTCCCTGGCCGAGGCGACATCCATCCGCGTGACCGGAACCCTCCTGCTGTGCTGCTGCATCTTTACCTTTCTCTGCCGCCTCGCCAGGCTGGCCCTGGGCCTTGGCGGCCAGGTCTCAGCGGTAGCCCGCGCGCTGGTCTCTGAGGCGACCAGCACCAGGATCGCCCCCGCCTTTCTCTTCGTCCTCTTCTCGGCGCTGGCGGCGCTGGCCCTGTTCGAATCCCCTGAAACGCCCGTTCGCTACCTGCTCCAGGGGTTCCTCAGCTATTCACTGGTCCTCACCTCGGTGCTCGCCGGAATCCTCACCCTGCTGCTCTCCTGCAGGACGCTCAGTATCGAGCTCGAGGACAAGCTCATCGAGACCATCGCCATCAAGCCTATCGGCCGGGGCAGCTACCTTGCCGGCAAGTGGCTGGGGCTCGTCATCCTCAACGGAATCCTCCTGGGGGTGGCCCTGAGCGCCATCTACATCTTCTCAGTTCACCACATCGCCAGGCTGTCTCCCCGGGATGAGAGAGATTCTGTAATCGTCCGGGAAGAGATCCTCACCGCGAGAGAGCTGGTTCCCGCCCGCATCGAACCTTCACTTGAAGCGCGGGTCGAGCGCCGGATGGCTATACTCCTGGAGAAAGAGCCTGGGAGCATCGAACGCCTGGCCCGCCGGGGACACCGGCATTCACACGGGACAGAGGGTCATCCCGAACTCGCTGAGAAAGATCTGCTGGCGAGAGCGCGGGAGAGCCTGCGTGAAGACCTGGCTCGCCGCTCGCTCAGCATCTCCCCCGGAAAGAGCCGGAACTTCAGCTTCGCGGGTCTTGGAACGCTGCGCGACAGCGGCTCTCCGGCAAGGGTGCGCTATCGCCTGGCAAGCCAACCGGGCCGAACCCCGGTCACCGCCAGGCTCATCGTGACCGCGGGCCCCGCCAGCGGGACACTGACCTTCACCCCTTCCTCCACAGGCTACTTCGAGCTCAACCCGGCCGACATCGATGAGAACGGGCGGCTCCAGCTATCCATCAGCAATCCGCCGGATTCCACCGGGGCCATCATCCTCAGCACGCGAAACGGCCTGGAGGCTCTGAAGACCAGGGGCGGCTTCCTGGGCAATCTCCTCAGGACCATGCTGGCCACCTGGATCAAGCTCTGCTTTCTCTCCATCCTCGGCCTGCTCTGCTCGAGCTTCCTCGGCTTTCCGGTGGCCGTCCTTCTCTGCGGACTGGTGCTCCTTGTCGCCTCCACCAGCCCCTTCCTGCTGGAGGCCGCCGAGCTGGGGCGGTCCGCCGACAGCCCCGGAGGTTTCTTCGAAACCTTTGCCGCGACGACGACACAGACCCTCGCCACTGCCCTCAGCCGCTATTCAGAGTTCGACCCCGCCCTGCTGCTCATCGACGGCAGGACCTTCAGCTGGGGCGAGCTGGGACTCTGCCTGCTCTGGATCGGGATCCTGTGGACCGGCCTCTCAGGAATTCTTGCGGCCCTTATCTACAAGAGGAGGGAGCTTGCGCGCATCCAGGTCTGAAAACTCGAGAGCTTCCGGAAAAGCCTCGCCGTACCTGCTGGCCGGAGCGGCCCTGCTGACCACCGCGGCCCTCCTGCTCGGTCCGATCAACCGGACCAGGAGCGAGCTGCAGCTGCGGGCCCATGGGGCTCTCTCGGAAAATCTCCCGCCCGACATCGCGCTGGCCCAGGCCGGGCTTGGAACCTTTCGCGCCCTGGCCACCAGCGTCCTGTGGAGCAGGGCCACCCGCCTGCAGAGCGAAGGAAGCCATTTCGAGGCGCTTCGCCTGGCCGACTGGATCACCAGGCTGCAGCCGCGCTTTTCGGCGGTCTGGAGCTTCCAGGCCTGGAACATGGCCTTCAACATATCCCTCGCGACCGAGCTTCCCGCCGAACGCTGGCTCTGGGTCCGCGAGGGCGTAGCGCTGCTGCGCGACAGGGGGATCCCTCTCAACCCCCGCGAGGTCGACCTCTACCGGGAGCTGAGCCACATCTTTCTTCGCAAGCTCTCAGGATCGAGCGATGTACACCACCTGCACTACCAGCGCCAGCTCGCCCGGCAATGGCACGCCCTTCTCGGCCCTCCACCTGGAGAAGGAGCGGCAGGACTGGAGAGCTGGTTGCGCCCGGTGGCTGAAGCCAGCGAGCTCTACCTGGAGAATTCCGGCAGCGGCGGCCTGCCTCTTGACAGGTTTCTCTCGGATGTGCCGCGCGCCGCCGAGCTGCTCGCGCAGCTCGAGGCCCTCGGAGTCGCGCCGGGAGAGGAGGTGCTGCGCGAGGCCGCGGCTCACGAGCCGGGCAGGTTAGCCGAGTGGACCGAACGTAATAAGGAGACCCCGGAATACGCCAGGCTGCTGGCCTTCCTGAGAGCCCGGTCCCTGGCGAAGGACTACAACATGGATCCCCGCTGGATGCTGACGCTCATGAAGGGCGACTGGGTCGACGACGGAAAGGGAGAGAAGATCCCGCTGCCCCTTGACTGGCGGCTACCGGAAGCGCACTGCGTCTACTGGGCGTCTCTTGGCCTTCACCGCAGCCGCGGGCTCCTGCGGCCCGATGAGTACGCGAGTTTTTACTGCCGCTCGAACCTGCTGAGCGCGCTCAGCCTCCTCAAGGACACCGGCCAGCTGACCTTCGGACGAGACGGAGAGGTCTATCGCCGCCTGCCGGCTCCCGGATTCGCGCCGGCCCTTACGCGGGCTCTGAAGGTCGCCGCTCAAAAATATCCGGGCATCTACCCTGAACCGGAAGCTTCTCCCCCGGCACCCTCCGGGAACTAGCTATTTCTTTCCGGGCCTGAAGGCCTTCAGCCTCGCCTCATCGGTCTCGAGGTAGGGTCCGCCGAGCAGGTCGATGCAATAGGGAATGGCCGGAAAGACCGCGTCAAGACATTCGCTGATAGCACGAGGTTGTCCCGGAAGATTCACGATGAGAGCGGACCCGATGATTCCCGCGGTCTGGCGTGAGAGGATGGCGGTGGCCACCTTCTCCAGGGACACCTTTCGCATCAGCTCCCCGAAGCCCGGCATCAGCTTCTGGCAGACGGCCTCGGTCGCCTCGGGGGTCACATCGCGCGAGGCGGGTCCGGTTCCACCCGTCGTCACGATGAGGCAGCACCCCTCGTCTGCGGCCAGCTCGGCGAGGGCCGCCTCGATGAGCGGCTGGTCATCGGTAACGATCCGCGCCACGGGCTCCCACTCGGAGCTGAGCACCTCGCCAAGGTATTCGCGGATAGCGGGACCGCCGCGGTCTTCGTATTCCCCGCGGCTGGCGCGGTCGGAGACGGTGAGAATTCCAATCTTCGCGGATGCCATGGAACTCAGGACAGCTGCGAGTGGCTTCCATCGCAGAAGGGCGCGTTGCAGGTACGCTTGCAGCCGCACCAGGCGATGGTCTGCGCCTCTTCGATATCAACCACCATCGGCGTCATCCCGGTGCCTGCGTGCGCCCCATCGCAATAGGGCTGCTTCTCGGAACGTCCGCAGGTACACCAGGCCTTCTTGCCGGGCTCCTCATCGATCACACAGGGAGTTTTCTGGGGTATGGGGATCTCGTTATCTGAACTCATCGTTTCTCCCGCAAGCAGATGGTTGATTACTGCCCTTAGTTTGCCTTAAATCGTCTCCGAAGTCTCTATCGAAGGGCTGATGCGCCAGGTGGACGCGCCAGCCGGAAAAAGATCGCGGATCCGTTTGAATATGGGCGCCGCGGACGCTGTCCTATCTTTACGCGACAATATCCAGGAGCACGTAATCATGAGCCATCGTCGGAAAAACGGGTCCCGCCGCCCATCTCTCTTCTCCCCGAACCGCTACGCGGGAATCCTGCTGGGAATATCGACCCTGCTCCCCGCGGCAGAAAACACAGCCCCCGGAAAGCCCCCTGTAGCGAAGAGAATCCCCGAGAAAACAACCCTGCACAACGACAGCCGGATCGATGAGTACTCCTGGCTGAGGGATATCGAGGACCCCGCCACCCGCGCCTATCTCAAGGCGGAAAACCAGTACGCCGAGACAGCCCTCGCACCTCTGCGGCCGCTGGTGAAGCTGCTGCGGGAAGAAATCCAGGGACGCATCGTGCGTCCGAAAACGATTCCGAGCTGGCAGGAAGGAAGCTACACCTACTACACCCGCAACAGGGAGGGAAGCCCACTCCCCCTCTATTGCCGCAAAAAGGGCAGACTCTTCGCGAAGGAAGAAATCCTGCTGGATGTCGCCTCGCTCGCTGACGGGAACAAAAACGTACGGGTGGGGACCTTCCTTGTGAGCCCCGACCACTCCAGGGTCGCCTACAGCATAGATAGAGATGGACGCGGAGAGTACTCCATACACCTTCGCGCTTTCGCTGACGCCAGGGCGCTGGACGCCCCGATCGAGGGCACCACCGACAACCTCGCCTGGACAGCAGACGGGACAGCGATCATTTACACACGGAGCGCGGGGTCGGGCGGCCCCAGGACAGTCTGGCTTCACCGTCTTGGCGAAAAGCAGGATGATGACAGGTTGCTCTACCATGAACGAGACCGGGAGTACTCCGTACGGGTGAACAAGACCCTCGATGGCCGGTTCATCTGGCTCGACATATTCAATCGCGACACCTCAGAGATCAGGTACATTGACGCGTCCAGGCCAACTGGCCGGCTGGAGCTGCTGGCGGCGAGACAGGCGGGAATAAAATACGGGTTCCTGCACCATGGCCAGAGCTTCTACATAAGAACCAACGAGGGCTCCGGCGGCTCTCGACTGATGGTAGTCCCCGAGGCCGACACCGCTCGAAAAAACTGGAGGGAGAAGGTTCCCGCCCACGCCGGGATCACCCTGGAGCACGCCTCTATCTTCCGCCACCATCTCGTCCTCTTTGAGAAACAGAACGGCCACCGCCGTGTTCGCATAGAGAACCTGGACGGGCAGGGCAGCCACTACATCGACTTCCCCGAGCGGCTCTATTCGGTAGAGGGATGGCAGAACCGGGAGTTCATCACCAACCGCTTCCGGATGGCCTACTCCTCGATGCTGGTGCCCCTGTCCTTCTTTGAATACAACATGGATGCCCGGCGCTGGGAGAGCATCCACGAGGTGACATTCAAGGGCTACAAGCGCGAGAACTATACAACGGAGAGAGTCCAGGCCCAGGCATCAGACGATGTCTCCGTTCCCATCTCGCTCGTTTACCGTAAGCGACCGGAAAAATCAGCGGCTCCGGTTCTCCTGCGGGTCTATGGATCCTACGGAATCAATCTCGATCCCTGGATGAACCCGATCGACCTCTCGCTGCTGGAGAGGGGCGTGACCATCGCCATCGCCCATGTTCGCGGAGGCGGCGACCTCGGCGCGCGCTGGCATGAAGAGGGGCGCCTGCTCAAGAAGAAGAACTCCATCGGCGACCTGATCGCCTGTGTCGACCACCTGGTGAAGACCGGCCATGCCGCCCCCGACAGGCTCATCCTCTCCGGTCAGGGTCCCGGGGCGCTGGCGGTCGCGGCGGCTCTCAACCAGCGCCCGGACCTGGCGCGGTCGGCTATCGTCGATCTTCCCTACGTGGACCTGCTCAATGGTCTCCTGGACAAGTCGGCCCCCCTGGGCGCGGGCGAATACGACGAGTGGGGGAACCCTGAGAGCGGAGAGCACTACGCCTATATCAAGTCCTACTCCCCCTACGACAATATCCGCAAGGCCAGCTATCCGGACCTGCTGGTCACCGCTGACCTGAACGATAACCGCAGCCCCTTCTGGATGGCCGCCAAATGGGTGGCCAGGATCAGGGCCATGGGTAAGCCCGGAAATCTCATCGCCCTCAAGACCCGTCTCGATGACAGGGGTGTCCGCGGCGGGGCCGCTCCCCGCGACAACTTCATCGAGGGAAGAGCCCTTCAGCTGGCCTTCATCATCGATCGCCTGAAGCTCGACCGTGTCCCTGCGTCAGGAGACCCTGCGCGGGGAGAAACCCGGTAGAGGCCCTAATGGCAGCCGCAGCCGCCCGGACGGGCGCAGCCGCCTCCGGATGGGGGGCCCGGGTCGGGCTTCCTGGAGCTGCTGGACTCGATCAGGGTACCCGTTCCGAGGAGTCGCTCGATGGGAGTCTCCGCGGCAGTCTCTCCAAGCCCCTCGCCTGCCATCTCACAGAGCTCTCCCCAGGTTTCGAGCTTTCGGGAGATGCCGTGGAAGACCTCGAGGGTCTTGCCGTTGCCGGGACAGAAATAGTCATAGGTAGGCATGTGCTTAAACTTCCGGATAGAGAACGTTGATCTCCCCAGTATAGCTCGTCGGCTGTTTCGCCTCCACTTTCGAAGAAAAATCTGAGGTCGAAATCGGCTTCGCGTGTACTATGACGGGCCATCCCAGGCTCAACAAACCAGATAAGCAGGTTCCCGTTCAGATATGCAGCAAAAACATCCCTCTCAATCTTCAACATCGGAAAAAACCCGGTCCCTTCCGGACATCGCGCGCGACTCGACCGCGCAGACCGCGGCGATGCTGGACCGAGTCGGAATGTCGGGAATAGAGACCGTCCTGCGGCGGCGGAGCCCCGAGGGGGAGCTCTTCCTCGTGCCCGCGAAGGCCGATGCCTTTGTCAATCTCGATGACCCCGAGGCCCGGGGCATCCACATGTCGAGACTCTACCTCGACCTGCAACATCAGCTCGAAGAAAACGAGTTCACCTTCCCGCTGCTCCAGAAGGCGCTCGAAGCGTTTACCCGCTCCCATTCTTCGCTGAGCACCCACAGCTACCTGCGCCTTTCCTACGACATCATGCGCAAACGCGACTCCCTGCTCAGTGAAAACACCGGCTGGCGGCATTACCCCGTTTCCCTCGAGGCCAGCTGGAACGGGAAACGAACCGATCTCAAGATCAGCTTCCGGGTCACCTACTCGAGCGCCTGCCCCTGCTCTGCGGCCCTGTCGCGGCAGACCCTGAAGGAGCGTTTCGAAGAAGACTTCAGCGACCACCAGACGATCAGTCTCTCCCACGTTGCCAACTGGCTGCAAACCCGCGAAGCAACCTCCTCCGTCCCGCACAGCCAGCGCAGCCATGCGGACCTGACCGTGGTGGCGGAAAAGGCTGATGAGAGTCTCCTCGAGGATCTCATCGACCAGGTCGAAGAAACTCTCGGTACGGCGGTGCAGGCCGCGGTGAAACGAGAAGACGAGCAGGAATTCGCCGCCCTCAACGGAGCCAACCTGATGTTCTGCGAGGACGCGGCCAGGAGAATCTGTTCGCTTCTCGAAGAGGGCAAGGGTTTCAGGGATTACCGCATCGAGGTGCGTCACATGGAGAGCCTGCATCCGCACGATGCCGTCGCCATCACCACCAAGGGAGTGGAGGGTGGACTCAGACCCTGAGGACGCTGATCCCGTTGATTCTCTCCGACAAGACCATCAAGGAAATGATCGGCAGCGGCAAGCTGACTGTCGAACCCATCGAGGAAAGCTCGATCCAGCCCGCCTCGATCGACTGCAGGTTAGGCGACCACTTCCTGCTCATCGACGAGAACCGCATGGACTGCCTGTCGATGACATCCGAGATCCAGTACAGGAGCCTCCAATGCGAGGAGATCACCCTGCCGCCCCACTCCTTCCTGCTGGCCACCACCATGGAATACGTCGAGCTGCCAGCCGGCCTGACCGCCTTTGTCGAGGGACGAAGCTCGATCGGCCGCATGGGCCTGTTCATCCAGAACGCCGGCTGGGTCGATCCGGGCTTCAAGGGACGCATCACCCTTGAGCTCTACAACGCGAATTCTCTGCCGATCAAGCTCGAGGTCGGCCGGAGAATCTGCCAGCTGGTCTTCTGCAAGATGGACTGTGAAGCCTCGCGTCCCTATAGCGGAAAATACCAGGGACAGAAGACCACCGAGGGAAGCCGGATCTTTGAGGACAGGGAATCGTCGGAAGGCTGAGAGCCGGGCCTCGCGGCAGCCGCCTCTTCACAGAACGGCGCCCGTCCGACATACTATGCACCCATGAGCAAAGCACCCGACAACTTCTACATCACCACGGCGATTGATTACCCCAACGGCGTCCCCCACATGGGACACGCCTACGAAAAGATTCTCGCGGACTTCTACGCCCGCGCCGCCCGCCTGCAGGGCAGGGACACCTGGTTCCTCATCGGGCTGGATGAGCATGGGCTTAAGATTCAAAACGCCGCCGAGGAGGCCGGGCAGGCAGCCCAGGACTTCGTCGACGAGAAGGCCAAGGCCTTCCATCACATCTACGAAAGACTCGGAATATCCAATACCGACTTCATCCGGACATCCGAGCAGCGCCATCACAAGTTTGCCGGGGAGATCTACAGAAAGGTTTTCGAACAGGGAGACATCTACAAGGGCGACTACGAGACGGACTATTGTGTCTCCTGCGAGAAGGCCCTGCAGAAGTCCGACATCGCCGCCGGCGAATGTGCCGACCACCCGAAAACCCTGGTCAAGGAGGAGACCTATTTCTTCCGCCTCGGCAAGTACCGGGATGCAGTGCGCGAGCACATCCGGGAGAACCCGGATTTCATCGTACCTGCCGAGCGCCGCAACGAGATCCTCTCGCGACTCGACGACGAGGTCCACGATCTGTCCATATCGAGATCAAGCTTCAGCTGGGGAGTCCCCCTTCCTGACGACCCGGAGCACGTTCTCTATGTCTGGTTCGATGCCCTGTCCAGCTACATCTCGGCCCTCAAGGAGCCTGACTCGTCGAGAGAGAGCTGCTGGCCGGCTGATTGCCATGTCATCGGCAAGGACATCCTCTGGTTCCACACGGTGATCTGGCCAGCCATGCTGCTGTCGGCAGGGCTGCCTCTTCCCCGGCAGGTCTATGTGCACGGCTTCATTCTCGACGAGGACGGCCGGAAGATGGCCAAGAGCCTCGGCAATGTCGTCAACCCCATGCAGGTCGTCGGCGAATTCGGAGTCGACGCCACGCGGTTCTATTTCCTGCGATCCTTCGCCAGCGGACAGGACGGCCGCTTCTCCATCGGCGATCTCGAAGAGCGCTACAACAGCGAGCTGGGTAACGACCTTGGTAACCTTATCATGAGGATCTCCAAGCTCGGGCTCTCACGCGCGGGAGGAACCCTGAACCCCTCCGAGGGAATAGATGACCTCGGCGGCAAAGAGGTGGCCGGAGAGTTTTTCGCATACGTGAAAACCCGTGAGCATCACAAGGCCCTCGACAACCTCTGGGCCTTCCTTCGCAAGATCAACGGTTACCTCACCGAAAAGGAGCCGTGGAAGATCGAGGACGATGCGGCCGTGGAGAAAATCCTCTACACCTCGGCAGAAGCAATGACCTGGGCGCTTTCCCTGCTCGAACCCGTCATGCCTGCCACCTCGGCAAGCGCTGCGGAGGTGCTGGGAATCGAGCTCGGAAAACTTCAGGAGTTCTCCCCCGGCAGCAGGTCCTACAGCCTCCAGCCTGCCGAGCCTCTCTTTCCCCGGCGAGAGAAGCCGAAGAAGGACAAGCCGGAGAAAAAGAAGAAGCAGCCCCAGGAAGAGGTCGATCCCTTCGCCAAGCTGGAGCTGAGGGTCGGCATCATCGAGGAGGTCAACGAGCATCCCGACGCCGACTCACTCTATGCCATGAGCGTCGACATCGGCGGAGAGAAGCGATCCATCTGTGCCGGGCTCAGAGAGCACCTCAGCGCCGACGAGCTCCAGGGCCGCAAGGTGCTCATCGTCGCCAACTTCAAACCGGCAAAGTTCCGGGGAATCGAGAGCCGGGGGATGATCCTCGCTTCGGACCTCGCAGATGGAACCGTCTGCCCTGTCGACCCGGGCGAAGCCGAAAGCGGCGACCTCGCAACCGTCGAGGGAATTGAATCCCGGCCGAAGAAGAAGCTCTCAAAGAGCCTGTTCGAGAAGGTCCCCCTCCTCATGCAGGACGGCAAGGTCACCTACGCGGGCAAGCCGCTGAAGACCCCCGCCGGTGAGATCGCCTGCGAAGCGGCTGACGGCGCCTCGGTACGATAGGCGAGCCTCGCGGCAAAAAAAGATTCGTCACCCCGACCATCAGGTACGGTCGGCCGGCTCCTCGGCGGGTTGTTCAACCGGTTCCTCGGCTTCTTCCCGCATCTCCTCGACCTTCAGCATCGGCAGGTCGAACTTGGGGTTCTGCCCGAGGAAACGCACCGGGTTGTTGTAGAAAATTTCCATCGCGTCCTGCAGGGAGTTGCCGCGCCGGCGGTACTCGCAAACGCACTCCTGCAGAGTGAAGGGATCGCTCGGACCCCAGTCAGCCGATGAGTTGACCAGGATGCGCTCGCGGCCGTACATCTCGAGCATGTCGACGGCGCGCTTGGGTGAGCACTTGGTGATGGGGTAGAGGGTGAAACCGCTCCAATAGCCCGCGTCGAGAATCGGCCGGATGGTGTGTTCCTCGGCGTGGTCGATCCAGACGCGGCTGCGGTCCACCGGAAGCCCCTCGAGAATCTCCAGAATCCTGCGGGTGCCGTGTGTCTTGTCCTCGAGATGCGGGGTGTGGATCAGGATGAGCTGGTCGTGTTCGATAGCCAGGGACACCTGCTCTTCGAAAATCATCGCCTCGTTGGCGGTCGACTTGTGAAGACCCGTCTCCCCGACGCCCAGGCAGTTGGGCATCTTGAAGAAATCGGGAAACTTCTTGAGCACCTCGCGGCTGAGCTCGGGGTTCTCAGCTTCCTTCGGATTGACCGCCACCCAGAAGAAATGACGGATACCGTATTCCGCCGCCCGGGTGGGCTCAAACTCTCCGATCTGGCGGAAGTAGTCGATGAAGGTCTCGGGGTAGTCCCGGTCAAAGCCAGCCCAGAAGGCCGGTTCACAAACCGCGACCACGCCGGACATGGCCATGCGCTCATAGTCCTGCGCGGTGCGCGCGATCGCATGATAGTGAGGTTGAATTATCTGCATCTGGAATCGTTCTCTCGGGTCAGTTTCATACCGGTTGTCGTTTCAGAATCGAGCTCAGGCGGGGCCTGAAAACAGCTTGAGCAATTGCTCGGACCTGTCAGGGGTCTCGCTCTTGGAGGAGAGCACCTGCAGGGACTCGTAGAGTTTCTCAATGCGGTTGTCCCCGTCATCACCGTTAGAATCCGAATCAACAGCCCGGTCAAAACGGTCAAGGGTCGCAGCCACCTCGATCAGCATGCAGCGAGCCTCGAGGAAATACAGGTCGAGAACCTTTGAAGGAGTAAGCATCAGACCTCCCATAACAGCCAATAAATCAATCGTGAGTAAATCTCATAGAAAAACAGCCCGGCAGGCGACCGGCTACCCTGTCAACGAACCCGCCTGGACCCGAACCCTGAGTCTAACAGAGTTGACATTTATTCTCCACAAAAGTAGAGCCAGGGGGAGATCTCAGGCAAGCCGCTTTTTCGCTATGGTGCCTTCCGGACTCGTGCTGACGTCATAACCAGCCTCGATGATCTGGTCGCGAAGACGGTCCGCCGCCTCGTAGTCCTTGTCCGCCCGAGCCGCATCAAGCTCCCTGCACCATCCTGCGACAGCCGCCTCCCCGTCTCCCGCGCCCGAAGATTCCGCCCCCTCGCCAGCGCCGTCCTCCTGCGTCTCCAGCGGCGCCACCGCGAGAACCTGGTTGATCTTCCGCATGACAGCCAGGGCCTCGTGGGGATTGTCCGGGATTCTCGACACCGAGGCCCACGGCAAAAGAGCTCCCAGCGCGCCGGCGACGTTCAGATCATCCGCCATGCTCGCGAAAAACTCCTCCAACACCGGGTGGGTGTTGTCTACCTCCGCGGCCTCTCCTCCGGTCTTCTCCTCGAGCTTTGAAACAAAATCATTCAGCCTGCGAACAGCGGTCGCCGAGTCCTGCAGCCCCTGCGCCGTGAAGTTCATATTCTTTCGGTAGTTGCTCTTGGTTAGCTCGTAGCGAAGCACCGCGGGGTGAACCCTGGACCCGGTTGACTTTCCATCCAGCACATCCCGAACGGTGTAGAAGTTGCCCTGGCTCTTCGACATCTTCTCCCCCTCCACCAGCAGGAAACGCACGTGCATCCAGAACTTCGCGAAGCTGTCAGCTCCGGTGGCGCCGCGGGACTGAGCGATCTCGCATTCATGGTGAGGGAAGATCAGGTCTTCTCCCCCGGTATGGATATCGATCACATCACGCTCGAGCTTGGCCCGGGCCATGGCCGAGCACTCGATATGCCAGCCCGGATAACCCTCGCCCCAGGGTGAATCCCACTTCATGATATGAGCCGAGTCGGCCTTCCAGAGCATGAA
>CAJWMA010000046.1 GCA_913042995.1 uncultured bacterium
ACATGACCTTCTATCCGAAAGAAAATAAAATAGAGGTCTTCACCTACAACCCATCCCTGGGTTCCTTTATGAAGGGGCCGAAAAGCCGATTCGCGCTTCAGTACCAGATGGGCAAGACCTCTGCGGACACAGCAGAGAAGTAGCCTCGGCAGCCAATTCAATTGGCTGATTTCCCCTCACGCCTGCTGTAGTCGGCCCAAACGTAGAAACCTCGAGTGGATTCCTGTGGATCTCCCAAGGACCGGTATTTTTCTCCCCTGCAAGAACTGGGTTCCGAATATATGCCCTCCCATCGCACCTACATTGTGTTCCTGTCTTGGCAAAAAGCATGTACATATCATTAAGGTGCTGAGGCAACTTAACTTGCAATCGCCCTGAAAGACCCCATCCCTAAGGGAGAAGCCTCACCATACAATGTCGTTAGCCGATAAACCTGCCCGCATAAGGCATGCAAGCGAAGTTGACGCTCCAATTCCTTGCGTAATGTAGACTTACAATGCAGGTCTTTTTCCAGGTTAGCCGTTCCTGATCATCGTGGAGCCTCAAAAGCCACCATCCAAACGGTTGAGATCGCTCTCACTTCGGCAGGATGCCTCCTGCCGAAAGGTAGTTCTGAAAAATCCGGGGAAATACATCCTAATAATTCCTCCGGACAAAACGACTTATTAGGTGATGTATACGTGGCTGCGAAAGAAACAATGACAGACAGGACCCTCCTCGAGGCCTACGCCGACACAGGTGATTCTGAGTGCCTGGGGATCTTCCTGAAACGCTACGAAACATCACTCATACGTTTTGTTTCAAACTTCCTTGGAGATGAAGGAATCGCGCAGGACATTGTCCAGGAGACCTTCCTGAAGGTGGCCCGCCGGCCTGGAAAACTTCTTGGAGTAAGGAGCTTTCATAACTGGCTTCTCAAAGTCGCCCGCAACCAGAGCATCGACCATCTCAGGCGGGTGATACGACAGCGCAGGCACAGCTCAAGACTTCAGCAGGAAGCCTCAAGTCAGGCGGCCCAGGCCGACACCGCCATTGAAACGCTCGAGCATTCTGAAAGAAGCGCAAGGGTCAGGATGGAAATAGATCGCCTTCGGCCGAAGCTCAAAGAGGTCATGCTTCTGAAAGTCCAGGAATCAAAAAGCTACAGGGAGATCGCTGAAATCACTGGGCTGACCGTCACCAATGTCGGCTACCTGGTCCACCAGGCCATGCAGGCCCTCAGGTCAAGCCTGCGAGATCTTCGAGAGGACACATGATGACCAACAAAGAAAACCAGGACCCCAACCTCGACACAAACGCATCCCCCCAGGCAGACTCAGAGCTCCGCTACCTCCTGAGCGCCTACCTGTTCGGCAGCCTCTCCGAAGAAGGCCGGGCAGAGGTAGAGAGGCAGCTCGAAAAGAGCGAAGCCTGCCGCAGGGAACTCGATGAGCTCAGGGAGACCCTCTCCCTGGTATCCGAGGCTCTCTCAGATGATGCGGGCCAGCCATCAGCGTACTCTTTCGACCAACGTCGCATGGACAGGGTTCTCTCAGCAAAGAGGAGGGCCTCTATTCTTCGAGTACGCCTCCTCCCCTCCAGAAAAATCACCGCCGCTGCCGCTGCCCTGCTCTTGCTCTCCCTGGCAGGGATCCTTGGCCTCATGACATACAGCAGCCTCGAGATGGCCGCCCCTGAAGACAGTTCAGAACTACATTTCGCAGGCGAGGTACTCACGGTGGATTCAGAGCGTCGAACAGGCGGGCTCGAACCCCTTTCTGGCGAAACCTCCCCAGCCAGCAAGTTCAGGGACCAGCCGGACGGAGACGGGCTGGCGTCCAGCCGAAGGCGCAGGCTTGCTCCAAAAACGATTTCCCAGCCAAAGATCATGAGAAAGCTGGACCAGTCGCGTACTCCCCCGCCTGCCAAAGAAGGCTTGAGCAAGAACGCCGAAAATTTTTACGCTGAGGAAGCAGAGGCGGAGTTTACCCAAGAGAAGAAGAAAGCCGAGCGAAAAGACCGGAAACGAACGCCTTCCGCCGCGAAAACAAGCCGCAGCCGCTCCAACAAAGCCAAGACGCCCGCGGCTGGTAAGCCGGCGACTCCACTAGGGCCTCGCCCCCCCACGGGCGAGACTGAAGGAGCTCTCCCCGAGAGTCCGGCCAGCCAGAAAATCGCCGAGGTAGGAGCCGTTACTGTCAACGACGTCATCGGCGTTGGCGGCGGGGCCGCGGGGGCCTATGGCCATCGCTATGGAAAAGGCCGTCTTGTCCGCGAGAAACCCAAGTTTGGAAAGTCGAGCCAAAAGGCTCCGCCACGCTCAGAACAAAATCGTGCCAGCAAACCGGGCGCAGCCCCGGCCGAGGATGAGGAGTCTGCGGTCATCGCCTCCTCGCTCGACTCATTGAGCAGGGACGGTAACAGTGTTGGTTTAAAAGAAAACGCGGAGGAATCTTTAAAATTACTCGAGAAGAAGAAAACGGTAAGCGGACTCAGCAGTCGCCTGGAAAAAGACGCCGCGGACTCGCCGTTCAACGACGCCAGGAAGACCAGGAACCAGGCGGCCAGCCTCGGCAGAGAGGCGAAGCTCCTCGATGAGGGATTCATCGAGGAGGAAGCCAGCGAAGCTGAAGATGATAAGAGTGTCCTCCTCGAGAATCTTCAGAACACCCAGCAGTCTGAGGGGGTTTATCAGCGTCAAGAAGAACAGAGCTTCGATCTGAATATCAAAAAAACAGGAGATGGCTACAAATCACTCGGCCTGAACCACTCCGCCTCTCAACAGCTCCGATCGCAACCAGGTTCTTCGGTGGGAATTGACACCCGCACTATCAACGAGAAGGTGCTGAACACCTTCTCCTGGTACAGACGACTCGACCCAAAGCTGAGCTACGACCAGTTCAATTCCCGGGCCCTTGTCATACCGCCGCCAGCTCTCGGCGACGAGGGGCTCGGAGAAAAAGGTTTCCGCGCAAAATACGGGGTCAACCCTTTCGTCGCCGCCTCCCGGGACCACCTGTCCACCTTCGGCATGGATGTAGACACTGCCTCCTGGGGGCGAGCCCGGGAAAACATCCGCAATAGAACACTCCCGCCACCACAGACCATCCGGGTGGAAGAATTCATCAACAATTTCGCTGACGACCGGCCAGGCAACCCGGCCGCCGTCTTCTCTGTTTACACCGAGGGAGGTCCATCTCCCTTTGGCGACCACGGCCTCGAGTTGATACAGATAACCCTCAAGAGCAGGGAACTGCGTACGGGAGAACGCAAAGATGCGATCCTGACATTCGCAGTCGACACCTCAGGGTCCATGGCGGCTGACGGAAAAATCAATCTCCTGAAAAAGAGCATTCGGACCCTCGTCAACAAGCTGAACCCCGCTGACCGGGTGGCCATCATCGCCTTCTCTACAAATGCCTACGTGGTGCTCCCTCACACGCCCGTTCGCCAGAAAGCTGAAATATTTGGCGCCATCGAGAGCCTGACGCCGACTGGCGGCACCAACGTTGAAGCCGGAATCGATCTGGCCTACAGGCTTGCCGGTGAATCAAGCCACAAACGCGCGGCCAACAGGGTCATTCTCTGCTCCGATGGCGTCGCCAATCTCGGCGCCCGGGGGCCTGAGATCATTCTGAAAAAAATAGCCCGGTTCGCCAGGGAAGACCGAATCGCGCTCTACACCTACGCTTTCGGATCCGGCGGCCGGCAAGCTGTCAAGGGCGACAAGATGCTGCAGCAACTCGCCAATAGAGGTGACGGCCGCTACCAGTATGTCGACTCCGGCGGCTCCGCCAAAAAGATCTTCAGCGTCCCTGATGAACTCCAGGTCCTTGCCGCCGATGCCAAGATCCAGGTAGATTTCAACCCGGACGTGGTGAGCCATTACAGGCTCCTGGGGTATGAAAAACGCGACATCGCCGATAAAGATTTCCGCAATGACAAGATAGATGCCGGCGAGGTAGGCCCGGGCTCGACTGTCACGGCCCTGTACGAGATCAAGCGATCAAGACCTGTAGGCAGCATTGGCCGGATCTACCTGCGCTACAAAGACACCGTCTCCAGCACAGTCGAAGAGCTCAACTACGAACTCCATCCCGGGGTGCTCGCAGGAGACTCCAGGGGTACCTCGGACCGGTTCCGGTTCATCGCCTCGGTGGCGGAGTTTGCCGAGCTCCTTCGAGGCAGCTACTACGCCAGGAATGGTTCCTTTGGAGCAGCCCTCCAGCTAATGAACGAAGCCTCGATCGAGTTCAAGAAACGCGACGACTGGAAGGAAGCCTACAGGTCCATTTCGGCCGCCCAGGGGCTCTCCGCCGTGCAAACGCTCAATTCCATCAGATAGAAAAACGAACGGGTTCACCCGATTCAATGCAGAAAACTCAGACAACCAAACTACGGAGAAAACCAATGACCCGCATCTACCCCTTCTTCCTGGCGCTCTTTCTTGCGCTGGGAACGCTCCCTGCCCAGGAGCCGCCAGCCCCCGTCCCTGTCACTGAAAAGGGGCCGGAGACACCGGTCGTCATTCGCGAGCAAACGGTTTACGTGCCCTACACCAAGCTGAAAGACGTATTTGAAAAAGAAGGTCGCGGCATCTTCCTTCCATACGAAGAATTCCTCAAGCTCTGGCGTGCCGCCAATCCCACCCCCAACCCGGTCGAGCCCGTTGGCCCTCCCGCGGAGGCTGTCGTCCAGTCAAGCCCCTACAAGGGGAAGGTGATCGGCGACCTGGCCCTGTTCGAGGTCAGCTATCACGTCGAGGCTCTGAAGGAAGGCTGGGGGCTGGTCAAATTGCCTCTCTCAGGAGTTGCTGTCGAATCGGTTGACCTTGGAGACTCTAAGGCGCTTTTCGCCACGCATGGCAAGAGCTACGGGCTCCTGCTGCCTGAAAAAGGCCCCTACGACCTGAAGCTCCGGTTCTCAGTAAAGGTTCAAAGTTCCCCCGGAATCAAGAAATTGTCTTTCGGGCTCCCCCCGGCGGGCATCACCAGCCTCGAACTCGCAATACCCGAGGCAGATGCAAGAGTTGACGTAACGCCGAAAACCGCCGCTACGCGGATCACGGCCGCGGGGGAGGAAACCCTGGTCACGACCTTTGTTGGCAACTCCAGCAATGTCGAGATCAACTGGATGCCGCCCATCGGAAAGGCCGCTGAAGATGCGGCGGTCCTGATCGCGAAGCAATACGCCAGGGCCTACCTGGGAGAAAGAATCCTCAGCCTGGAAACCACCATCCAGTACGACCTGGCCAGGGGAGAGGCGCCGGGCTTCAAGCTCAACGTCCCGACAATAGACAACACCAGATTGCTGTATGTCCGGGGCGACAACATTCGTCGCTGGGATCTCGAAGGCTCCGTTCTTACCGTGGAGCTTCACTCCCCCGTCAAAGAGACCTACTCGCTCAAGCTTGGATTTGAGAGGGTCCTCCCCGAAACCCCCGAAGCTATATCCGTCCCTGTCCCGAGAGCGGAAGGAGTGCTTCGTGAATCAGGCTGGTTGGCCCTGGGCCACGACTCCGGCCTCAAGGTTAACATTTCAAGCTCAACCGGCTACAGCCAGCTGGACCTTGGAGAGGTGCCAAAATCGATCGGGCCGGATTCCAGAGTCGGATTCCAGTACCTCGCCCCTCCTGAGCCTCTCGGCCTCTCTGTGCGAAAGATCGAGCCCGTAATCCACTCTGAGGTCATCTCCGTCGTAACCCTGGGGCGGGAGCGGGACTCCTGGGTTGGTGAAATAAACTATCGGATCAAGAAAGCCGGGGTGTTCATTGTGGCCCTCGCAGTCCCTGAAAGATGGAGCGTTGAGGAGGTCGGGAGCCCGCAGGATGTGGAAGACTTCCAGATCTCCGACCCCGACTCGGGGCTGCGCACCATCACGGTAAACCTCCGGGCCCGCCAGCTCGGCGCCTTCAAGCTGCCCTTCAAGCTCACGGCTGAAGGGTCCATTGGCGAAGAGAAGGTCACCCTCAGCCCTCTCTTTGTCACGGGAACCCAGCAGGACCAGGGCCTCTTTGGAGTAGCCGCCCCCCGCTCCATCGACCTGAAAACGGTCGCCGCGACCGGGCTGTCCTCAGTCGAGCAACAGGAGCTTGTCAGCGCCGGCATCATGAGCCAGGTGAGCGCGGAGGCCGGGGAGCCGCTGGCCTACAGGTATTCCAAGAATTCACTGACAGAGAAGGCCAGTGTAGAGCTCGAGCTGCGTGAAAAACAGGAAGAGATCAACGTCATCTCTCAGCACCTGGCTGCTGTCGGGGAATCAGGAAGAATCAAGCTGACGCACTACCTCGATTACATGATTCTCTACAAGGAAAGGGACAGTCTTGAATTTACAGCCCCCAGCACCCTTGATTCGGAGTTGAGAATCAACGGTGAAGGCATCGCCGAGACCCCAGTCCCTGAGCCCCAGGACAACGGGCTCTCTCTCTGGACCGTCAAACTCCAGAGCCCTGTCCAGGGGACCGTGACCCTCAGCATCACCCATGAAATATCTCCAGAGGCGCTTGAAAGCGGCAAGGCCTCAGAATTTACGATCCCATTGGTCTATCCCCGAAAGAACTTCAAGACCCGGTCGGGATTTGTCGCCGTGACCAAGGTCGGGAATCTCGAGGTTGAAACCAGCGCCTCAAACCTCGACACCATCGACAGCTCGCGGCTTGACCCGCGTATCGGCCGACGCGGCCAGGTCATCAAAGCTTATGCCTACTCAACAAAAGACCCCGAGTTGAAGCTTTCGCTGACTCGCTACAATCCTGTCCCCCTCGCTGAAACCGCGGTCACGCTGCATCACATCAAGGCGGTCCTGTCGAGGGATCCATGCAAGCTGCACGCCATCGCAACCCTGCTTGTGCAGAACTCCTCAGCCCAATACCTCGAGATCAGCCTCCCGGAGGGCGCCAGCCTGAGAAACGTATTCGTTAACGGGGCTCCCGCGACCACCAAGCAGCGCAAGGATGGAGGCACCGACCTCATCTCGATCCCCCGCTCCAAAGGGCGCGAGGCCTTTGCCGTGGTTGTCGATTATGACCAGTCCCTCTCCAGCAGCCCAATGGGCAGCCTGGGAGGCCTTGAGATTGAAACGATCTCCATTAAAGAGGCTAAGGATAAGCCCGTACCCGTCCAGAAAATCGAGTTCGACCTGTGGGTTCCCGATGAGTTCTCCTATCTCTCCTGGTCAGGAAACCTCAACCGCAGAGGGCGCGGCCACCCAACGGCCTTCTCGAGGCTTCGTAAGCTGATAGCCTCTCCCTTCAATCTTCCCGAGGCTGATTCCCCCCACAAAGATCCAGCTGATTTCTCCGCGGAGGACGCCTTCCGGCGGGAAACCCAGGGCAAAGCCATCTATTCGTTCTCCTGCATGGCGAGAACCGGGAGCCTGGGCCTCTCGTGGACAACCCCATCGATCCTTGGCTTCACCAAGGTCCTGTTCTTTGCTGCAACACTCATCGGTGGGTCGATCCTCATGAGAAAGCTCAGCCTCAACCCGGGCTGGACCTCTGTCAATTTCACCTGGGTGCCTCTTATTCCAGCATGGTTTCTCGACGGCCCTGCCGCCGAAACCTTCTCGGCAGCTTTTTTCGGTGGGGTAGCCCTGCTGTTATTGACCGCCGCGCGGCGCCTGAAATCAGCCTACAGCCAGTGGAGGCTCGAACGAATAGCGCTTGCCCCGGACCCCTACCTTGAAGATACGGAGGACCAGCCGGACCCTGAAGTCCTCCAGGAAGACGACCTCGCCGAGAAGGCCCCGAAAAAGAAGAAATCCGGCGCCTCCAGGAAAAAATCCGGTAGAAGCAAGAAGGCCGACTGAAATGACGAACAACAGAGCCCTGAATTTTCTCCCGGCTTTCCTTGCACTGAGCCTCCTTGCGCCCTCCATGGGCAGAGGCCAGGAGCTTGGACCTCTCCACCTGCGCGAGATCTACGTGCCCCATGAAGAATTCCTGGAAAGAGCCAGGCAGGATCCTGACGGGGTCATCATGGAGCTTGATGAATACCGAGCCCTGGTCCTCAAGGGCGTAATCGAATCGCGTAAGGCGCCGCCCGAAGCTCTCCCCCCGGTCAACGCGATCGTGACCCAGGGCCGCCACACTGGGAAGCTGGCTGGGAAGACGGCTCGATTTACCTCGAAAATCGAGGTACGGGTCACGCGAGATGGATGGGTGCGCTGCCCCCTGGACCCCCTGCCGAAAGCCCTGGGCAGCATCCGGGTAAATGGCAAGCCCGGCTGGCTTTTGCGCCAGGCCCCCAAGGCGACGCAAAAGAAAAGCCCCGGCCCTATCGTGTTCCTTTTGCTCAACGGTCGCGGGACGCACGAGGTAGAGCTCACCTATTCGGTCCCAGTTGTCGAGACGGAAGACTTCTGGAATATCAAAGGCGTCCTGCCTCGCGCCGAATCGGGAACTCTGCAGCTGGAGGTTCCCGGCTACGCGGATGCATCCTCAAACCCTCCCAACCTCCTGGTGGAAACCGTACCCGCAACCAAGGGGAGCCTCTTAACGCTCTCGCTTGGTTCGAGTTCCAGCTTTTCAATTGTCTGGAAAATGAAGAGAGTCGCCGGAAAAAGCAGCTCAACCCTCTCGGCTCTGAACGGAATGACCATCCTGCCTCGACTCAACGACCCTCTCTTTGCCTGGAACAGCCGAGTCTGGATTCAGCGAAGAAAGACAGATGTTCTTCAATTCAACGAACCGGCTGGAGCGAAGACTACCACTGTGACCGGGGACATCGTTCATTCCTGGAGCAGGCAGGACGACTCTATCCTGGTGCTCCTGAAGGAGCCCACCACCGGCCTGGTAGACGTACTGTTTGAGGGAATCCTCCAGGGGGAAACCATAGATAATGACCAGTCCACGGCTCGACGCTACCTTGTCGGCCCACCGAAATTGGTCGGCGCGTATTCAAATAGCGGGTATCTCGCCGTTTGCCAGATCCAGCCGGAACTCCTCCAACTGGAAGCACGGGAAGCCACCGAGATCGCCCTCAAAGACGGCCTGTTCCCAGCCATGCGGAACCATCGCGCAACCAGGTGTTTCTCCTACACGAGTGAAGACTCACGGCTCGAGCTCACCGCTCGCGCAAGAGCCAGGGAGTTCGAGAGCCGTTCCGCCAGCCTGGTCCAGGTTCTCGAAAGCGGAGTGACACTCGATGCGATCTACCATCTCGACGTAACTCGCGGCAGCGAATATCGATTCGTCGCCACCCTTCCTGACCCATGGAATCTAACCGGCCTCCAGGCCCTGACGGCAAAAGGGGCCCCGGGCCGGGAGCCCTCCTGGGAAGTATTCGAGGCAGATGGCGGGAGGGCGGTTGAAATTAAGCTCAAAAACGCAGTCCATACCGGCGAGCCGCTTGTTCTCAGCCTTCGGCTCGAACATATGAATTTCTCCCCCGACATTGCCTGGCCTGAGCGAAAGCTTGAATTCTCACTCCCGCATTTCTCCGGCGCCATAAAGTCCAGAACGGACTTTGGTGTCAAGCTTCCGGATTCCATGTTTGCCGTCATCCCGGAGCTTCCGGGCTGGGAAACCTTGAAATCCGACGAACTCAGGAGAGCCGGCTTCGCTTCAGCCGTCGATGAGGAATCCGGCCTGGCCGCGGGGCTCACCTCGACAACGGAAAGCGCCAGCCAGCCGGTAAGCCTGACCTTGAAACACAGAAGACCCATGGGAGAATACCAGGGCCTGACACATCTCCTGGCCCTTGAAGACAGGTTCCGGGCCCGAAACGACCTCCGCCTGGCGATTGTAGACCGCGCCATTGACGAAGTCAGGGTCCAACTGCCCATTGGGAAAGATGTCCAGGCCCCGGTCAGCGGAGAAGGAATCAAGGAGGTCCTGGTCGAAGAAGACGGAGCCTCCGGAAGCGTCAGGATTATCCGTTACGCGAAACCATGGACGGGTACCAGGGAGATCAGAATTGAATACGAGGCCCTCGAAGACGACCTGCCCAAGGCGGGAGAGGGTTACCGCGTACCCTGGCTCAAGCTCTCCAGCGACCCGGATGACCCCCTGGCCCCTGTCTTTGATGGAAACCACCAGCTTGTCTTCCAGAGCCTTGGCGCCGTGAAGATCGAGGTTGTTGAAGGAGCCGAGCTGGCCAGCCTGGAGGTCGACGCGCTGCCCGAGCTCGGACTGCCCTGGGCGGAGGGCCGGGTTCTGTTTGCTTTCCAGTTCAAATCGAAGGCCGGACCAAGACTCCCCCCCGGAAGCCCGCCCGCCTCCTTCAAGATTTTGAAATTTGACCGGGCAGACGTCCTTGGAATCATCTCCCGGGAGATGGATCTCACCACTGTGATTGATCCCAGCGGAGCTTCCCGCACCCACCTCAGCGCCGTTATTGCCTACAACAGGAAACACCAGCACATCGAGATCCAGCTTCCTGAGGGAGCCAGCATCCTCTCCGCAAGGGTCGGCAACGACCCCGCCCCCTACGTTCGCAGGAACGAAAAGACCGGCGACTGGCAAATCCCGCTCCCTCCCCTTTCCTATTCCAAAATCTCTCTCATCTACAAACGCCTCGCGCCTCTCGGTCAGTGGGGGAAGTGGTCCGAACGAGCGCCTGTCTTCCGGGGAGTCCCGGTCATTTCAACCACCTGGAAAACCTACCATCCCAAGGGCTTCCGCTTTCAAATCTCCGGCGGAAACCTGCTCGAAAAGGATCCATCGCCCCTTCCCGCCAGCTTCCTCGATTTGCTTTATTCCGCCATCTCGACTGGCCGGATACCTCCCCACGGCCTCCTTGCCCAGGAAAGCGAAGCCAGGCCTTATTTTGCCGGAGGAGACTTCTCTGGAATTCAGAAAACTGCAGATCTTCGAGCAAGCCCAGGACTCCCGCCAGGAAGCTACGAGCAGACAGACCAGGGCATCGCTCCGGAACAAAATGACGGCAATGACCGGGGCAGGGTAGACGACAAGGCGGTCATCCTGCCTCTGCACCTGGAGGGACACCTTGTTGAGGCCAGGAAACTCGGAGGAGACGCCGTCCTGAGCTTCAGCTACCGGAGCCTGGGGTGGTGGAAATTCTCAAAGAGAACGGCCTTCCTGCTGACCCTCGTTCTCGGACTGTTCATTGCCGTCCGGCATGGGATCTCAGCCTTCCGAATTTTTGTTGTCGGCGGGCTCTTTGCGGGCGCCATTCTTTCAGATATGGCTGCCCGGACCATCGGGTGGGAGTCGCCCTTTCTGCTGATCCCGGCCTGCGAGGCTCTCAGCGCCCTGCTGGCGGCAGGCCTCATCATGAAATCGATCAAGGGGCTCAGCTTGCGGTTGATTGCCCGCAGGAAGGCAAGGGCGGCGGCCGTTGCGGCACTCGCCCTCTGCCTCACGAATGCCGGAACGCTTACGGCCCAGGATGAAATCCTTATTCCATACGAAGCAGGCGACCTTGACGGATTGACTGCAAAAGCCAAGGTCTACCTTCCCTACGAGAAGTTCAGAGCCCTCTGGCTGCGGGCCAACCCCGGGAAGAAAGATTCCGTCAAAAAGCCCATAGCTGACATTGTCGTTGGGGGAGGCGCCTACGTCATTGATGTCGACGACAACACCTATCGAATCAAAGGCGGCGCGCCCGTGCTGATCCTGACCGACAAATGGGTAACCATGCCGCTGCCATTTCCCCGCGGAAAGCTGAAAACTATCCTCGTCGATGGAGAGCCCGTCGGGGTCGCCCAGAAGAATGGAACTCCCTTCATCTCCCTCAAGGGCAAAGGGACCCGCCTGATTGAGATTGAATCTACCGGCCCGGTAGACAATCGGCTCGGCTCCTACTCCATCAACGCCAGGCTGCTTTCCGGTCCGGCCGCAACCCTGTCAGGTTCCCTCCCCGCCGGCGCTCTCCCGGCCGTCCCGGAAAACACCGCTGGGCTGACCTTCCAGAAAAACACGGAAGCGACAGCCCTCCAGCTCGATCTTGGCCCCGCCGCGGGCTTTTCTCTGAGCTGGACCTTCCCCCGCATTTCCGGCAAGCAGAAAGCCCGCCTCGAATCCGCATCCTACACAGACCTGCAGCTCACCCTCGATGGCTACAACATCCATCGCTCCGAACAGATCACCGCCGCCGGGACCCCGGCTGGCTCCTTGACCTACAAGATCCTCGGAGACTGGAATATCACATCGGTAAGCTCGCCGGAACTGAGCGAATGGACGACCTCAGAAGAAAATGAGAACAGGTATCTCAACATCTTCTTTTCGACCCCGGTCAAGGAGGCGACCCTCGAATTCAAAGGCTGGGCGCCCCTCCAGGCGGGACAGGAGAAGCAGGTCTCCTCCCTCTCTCTCGACAGCGCCCTGCGCCAGGCGAGCTACATCGGAGTCCGCCACGATTCCCGGCGACGATGGGAGCCCGGCATCCTCTCAAACCAGCGAGCCTCGATTGATGAGCTCCGAGATTCGGTGAAGCGGCCCCCGTCTCCCCCGGACAGGCTTTACCAGTTCTTTGAATCCCTTGAAGGCCAGTCCGTCTCAGCCATCCCGCTCGCGGGCACAGCGGACGCCGTCACCGACGCGGTGCTGTACATTTCCCGCGGCCGCAGCATCCTTGATACGAGAACCCGCTACCAGGTTGGCATCGAAGGGCCGCTACGCCAGGAGGCCGCCTTGCCCTCCGGCTGGGAATTCCGGAATGTCCAGGGAGCGACTGTCAGTGACTGGGAGGTTGTCGCCACCGAGGATGGCCCCCGCCTCATTATTCTTCTCGCCTCTCGGCCCGAAAACGGAACCCAGGTCTCCTGGAGCGCCCAGCGGATTCACTCCGAGCCGCTCGACCGAATGAAGGTGCCCCTGCTTCGCACCACGACCCTCGCCCCCGGCCTGAGATCGGAAACCGTCCTCCTGTCCATCGCCGCCGCAGAGGAACTCGATGTCCGGGTCGCGGATGGCGCCTCTGGAATTGAAAAGGTCGCGAGGTCAACCGCCAGCCTCCCGGTCCGGCTGCCTTCTGCGAGCCGAAGGCTTTTCGATATGCGCTCAACAGGGACTGTTCCCTCCTACTCTCTCGAACTCGAGCTTGGGAACCGCGAAGGACAGCCCGCCGCGAAGACGGTTCTTTTCGCCAGGGTGGCTGAAGATTTCATCCTGATAAACGGCCAGGTCGAAATATCCATAACAGGCGGCCTTCAGGATACATTCTTTTTCCGCCTGCCCGACGGCGTGGCTGAGACCAGCCTCCGGACCAGGAACCTCAAGAGCCTCACCCGGGACGCTGAAGGCCCCCTCAAGCTCACGCTGACATCCGGGATTGTCGGCAAGCACACCGTAGCTCTCTCCTACAGGATCCCACGGAGCCCGAATGATGCAGGCGTGCTCATCAGGCCTTTCCAGGTTCTTCGCGAGGACAATTCAGTCGCCGACAGCGATCTCTGGGTCGGGCTTGTGGAAACCGGCGAGGTCCTTACCAATCCGCAGCCCAACGGCCTGGAAAAGGTCCGGATCGAGGACCTGCCCTATCTCCCCGATGGAGTTGCCAGCGACAGCCTCCAGCATGTCTACAGGGCCGCCCGCAGCGACTGGGAACTGACCCTGACCCCTGAGTCTCTCCGGCCTGCGGAAACAGCCCAGGCCAGCGTCGACCTTGTCGACCTCGTGACCGTCATCGGGGCAGATGGCACCTTCCGCACCAAGGCGGTCTACACCATCAGCAATCGAAAACTTCAATTCCTGCGAATAGAACTCCCGGGCCAGACTCAACTGTGGGGAGCTACCCTCAATGGAAACCCCATGATCGTCAGCAAGAACCAGGCGGCTCTACAGGTGCCCCTGAAACATGTCGGCCTCGGCGACCTGAACCTGGAGGTCGGAATCGTCTACGCCCACACGCGCAAGGCGAACCTGCCGGCACTCAAGGGAGACCTTGACCTCCAGGCTCCGAGGGTGCTGGGGCAGTCTCCCGCGGAAGGCGCCCTGAAAGAGGTGAGCGTTCGCCGTACACTCTGGAGAATTGAGCTCCCGGATGGATTCGAAGCCACCCTTGATGACGGCAACATGCAGGAGGTCGTCTCCAGCATTCAATACGCGAGCAAGGTCGAATCAAACATCCAGGACATTGAGAGATTGACCCGGATCCTGACTATAGATGAAGGCTCCGGGGGTAGCGATTCAGCCAGGGGGAAACTCAATCTCCGCCAGCGGAGGCAGGCCTCACTCAGCCTCAAGCGCCTCCAGCAAGCCCTCAGTGACAATGTGATGGATCTCGAGGAGAGCAACTCGTCACCGACGGCAGGCGACCTCCGCCAGCAGCTTGGAGGAGAAGCCATCACCAGTCAACAGGCCGAAAGCGAGCAGGCTCTCAGCCGCGGCCGGCAAGCCCAGAAATTGCTGGAGGAAGCGATACGGGACACCAGCAAGCAGAAGGTTCCCGCCCGCGGTCAACAGGAACAGGCCTTCCGGGACAGCTACAATTTCAAGGGCAACGATTGGATAAGAAACGTCAGCCCTCTGCAGCAGAGAGACACCAAAAGCCCCAGCCCCCCTTCTGCCCCGCATATCTATGACCGCTTGCACAAGACCCTCTTTGCCGGCTTCAGGTTTACAGCCGCCCCGCTGAAGGAATCAGAGGTCGAGAATGCCCTGGGGGCGGCTGTCGCAGCATCCGGACTCGCCCCCTTGCCCCCGACCAGGATCAACCAGGTAAATCCTGCGCTTGAATCTCCCCCCGCCCCTCCCGGCGCCACCAGCCTTACCTTTCGCCGCTCTGGCGGAGAGGCCCGGCTCACCCTCAGCCTTTCAAGAAAAGGCCATCTCCTCAGATTCATCAGCCCGGTCGCCCTCTTCCTGGCCATCGCGTTGTTTGCCTGGAGGCTGGGAAGAAAGCCGCAAAAAAGCTAAGCTCTCCGGAAGTTTCTTCTCCTTTGATTTCCCGGTAAAGACATGTCCCCACCAAATGGCCTCACGGAAGCTGGCCCGGACGCCTCCCCGTTGGCGGTACTCCTCGGCACAGCCCAGGATGGCGGCTACCCCCAGGCCGGGTGCGAGGCCAGGTGCTGCGGCCATGCCAGCTCAAACGAGATCAGCTCGCTCTACCCGTCCAGCATCGCGCTATGTGACCCGGCCTCCCGATCGCGCTGGATCATCGACTGCACTCCAGCATTTCCCTCCCAGCTGTCCCTCCTCGACAAGATCTTTCCCGGGAATCATCCCGGGCTCATCCTCTCCCATGCTCACGTTGGTCACTACACGGGACTTGTCAACCTGGGCAACGAGATCATGGGAAGGCGCCGCGTCCCAGTCTACGTCCTTCCCAGGCTGAAGGCCTTCCTGCAAAACAACGAACCATGGAAAGAGCTCGTTGATAATGAAAATATAGAGCTTCGCTCCATGAGCGCCGGGGAGCCGATTGAATTAGATGGGGGCGTCCGGATTACGCCCCGACTGGTCCCTCACAGGGATGAGCACTCTGAGACCGCCTGCTTCCAGGCGGATGGACCCACCGGCTCGCTGCTCTGGCTGCCTGATATCGATTCCTGGGAAGAGCTCAGCCCCGGCATCGAGGATCTCCTGGGCGAAGTCGACAGGGCCTTCCTGGACGGCACCTTCTTCGGATCTGGAGAACTCCCGGGTCGAGACATGTCAGCCATCTCCCACCCCCTGATACTTGACAGCATAGAGCGATTTTCAAGTCTCGGCGCCGAGGTCCGCCGTAAGATTTCCTTCATCCATCTCAACCACACCAATCCGGCAATCCAGCCTGGCAGCGAAGAATCCCAGGCCATCGAACAGGCCGGCTGCTCCGTGGCCCGCCAGGGTGACCGAATCGAGTTGTAAGCCCCATCCCGGGGAGTTAAGCTCAACCACAATCTACCAGTTCTATCCCATACTGAAAACAGGACCGAACATGAGCCTCCTTACAAACCCTGCACAAAGATTGGCCGTCTTTCTCCTTTGCTGCCTTGCCGTATCTCCGCTGAGCGCTGAAGACCGCAAGCCCAACGTGATCCTCGTCATTACAGATGACCAGGGCTACGGCGACATTGCCGCGCACGGCAACAAGATGATCAAGACCCCTCACCTTGACTCCCTGCACTCCCGCTCCATTCGGCTTACCGACTTCCATGTCGACCCGACCTGCTCGCCCACGCGGTCGGCGCTGATGACCGGACGCTATTCAACCCGTACGGGCGTCTGGCACACCATCATGGGCCGATCGATCATGGAGGGGAAAGAGCTGACCCTTGCTGAAATTTTCAAGGCGAACGGCTACTCCACCGGGATGTACGGCAAATGGCACCTGGGAGATAACTACCCCTGTAGACCCCAGGACCAGGGATTTGAAGAAACCTTCTATCATGGCGGAGGAGGAGTCGGCCAGACGCCGGATTTCTTCGGAAACAATTATTTTGACGATACCTATTTCCGTAATGGAAAGGCTGAAAAGGCCGAGGGGTATTGCACAGATGTCTGGTTCAAAGAAGCGCTTGCCTTCATCGAGAAAAACAGAGAAAAGCCCTTCTTCGCCTACCTGAGCACCAATGCCCCGCACGGACCATTCCTCGTCGCGGAGAGCTACAAGGCTCCATACCGGGAAAAAGGGGTCCCTGGAAGCATGGCGGCCTTCTACGGAATGATCACCAATATCGATGACAACATGGGAAAGCTCATCAAACGCCTCGATGAGCTCAAGCTTACAGAGAACACCATCCTCATCTTCATGACTGACAACGGGACCGCAGCTGGCGCCCCTCGAGGGCGCCGCGGGAAAAAGAAAGCGGGCAATGCCCCGAAAGCCTGGCCCGGCTTCAACGCGGGAATGAGAGGCCAGAAAGGCTCCGGCTACGATGGAGGCCACCGCGTCCCCTTCTTTATCCACTGGCCTGCCGGCGGTCTTCACGGCGGCCGCGACCTCGACACACTGAGCGCGCACATTGACATTCTCCCGACACTTGCCGAACTCTGCGGAATCAAACGCCCCGCCGGAGGAGTTCCACCGATCGACGGCAAGAGCCTCGCCCCCCTTCTGAGAGGAAAAGAACCGGCCTGGCCCGACCGGACACTCTTCGTCCACTCACAGCGCATCGAAGAGGTCAAAAAAGGCCGCAACAACTCCGTGATGACCAAGCGCTGGAGGCTCGTCAACAACAGGGAGCTCTACGACATCACCGCCGACCCCGGCCAGTCCAGAAACATCGCCGCGATGCACCCCGCGGTCGTCCGGACGCTCAACACGGCCTACGACGGGTGGTGGACCAGTCTCTCCGGGGTTTTCAACAAGACCGTGCACCTCACCCTTGGAAACGCCGCGGAAAACCCCGCCAACCTCACCTGTCACGACTGGCACACCAACAACGGCCCTGTCCCCTGGAACCATGGCCATATTCGCCAGGGGCCCGCAGCCAACGGTTACTGGGCTGTCAATATTGAGAAGGCCGGGAAATACGAATTCACTCTCAGGCGCTGGCCGGCTGAGGAGAACAAGGCCATCGGAGCCACAGGAGCGCGCATCAGAATTGGCAAGCTCGATGCATCGCAGGCCGTCGCGCCAGGGGACACAGCAACCACCTTCAGGCTCGACGTGGCAGCCGGCAATACACGTCTGCAGACCTGGCTCGACCGTAAAGACGGGAAGAAAGCCGGCGCCTATTTCGTCGAGGTCAAGCGTCTCGAATAAGGTTCCTCCAGGGGGGAATGGGTCTTAGCCACTGCCGCCCGGGTTGTTATAATCAGAGCAGGAACACGGCTGTGAACACCAGGGAGGGGCGTTTTTATGAAGCACGACAACCTCGGGAGCGGCATTGGGCTGGCCTTTCACGGCGCGGCCATTCGCCTGCTCGCATTCTCATTATTCGTTTCTTTGCCAATCACATCGATCGGACATGAGACGCTGTC
>CAJWMA010000047.1 GCA_913042995.1 uncultured bacterium
AGGAGTCCTCACTGCCAGCCTCAGAACCGTCTCCTGCAGAATCATCTGCTGGAGCCGTCTCAGGCTCTGCGACAGGCTCAGGCGCTGCGGCGGGCTCGGGCGCTGCGGCAGGCTCAGGCGCTGCGGCAGGCTCAGGCGCTGCGGCAGGCTCAGGCGCTGCGGCAGGGGCTTCTTCCTCAGCGTCTTTCTGAATCTTTTTCTTCATCAGACGCCCAACCTTGAACTTAACAGTCGTTTTTGCAGGTACCTCGACCCGCTCACCCGTTCTGGGATTACGCGCAACTCGCTTGGCCTTTTCCTTCGGCTCGAAAACACCGAAATCCCTGAATTCCAGGCGATTACCTCTAGCCAGCTCGATGATGATCTCATCGAGAAAACCTTGAATCACTTCCTTGGCGCTAATCTGCTGAATTCCAGTCTTTTCAGCGATCCGCTGTACCAGTTCACGCTTTGTAACTGTCTGCATTAAAGCCTCCTAGAGTCCGCCAGCACCCTGGAGTGGATTAAAAGTCGCCCAAACAACCTTCCTACTCCATGCTTCTCAGAAGCAAAACACAGGCACTTCAACGATCAAAAACTCGAACGACCTTAAACAAGGTCAACAGAAAGTGCCGTATTGTCTTATCAGGGTAATAGTTAAGATAAAAAAAAGGATATATCAAATCCTTGCATGCTGACAAGCCTGAAATCTCGATTTCCAGTCGTAAACATCCACCTGCAAAGGGTTTCCTGAATCAGGCCTGAATCGTCTTTCAGAGCAGACCTCAAGTAGTTGGAGCCGAAAGACGATAGGTTAGTAAGGAAAAAGGGTTTGGGCAGTTAAAACGGATTGTGGCAGGCCGTCACCCGGGGAAAAACCGGAACTGATGAGACACTGATCCACGGCCATCTTTCTGCCTGGGCAGTTCATTTCGAACAGAGTACTCAGCGGAAATATGAAGGAGGAGCATCGATGCTCGAATCACTTTCTACAGAACAACTTGAGTTCATCAAGGCGATTGAAAATTACAAGAACGAGAAGAAGAAGCTCTTCCTCTCGTGGTCAGAGGTTCTCGATATTCTCAAGGATCTCGGCTACCAGAAGGTCGCCGCCAGGAGAAGCACCTCCACCGATGCTTCCAGTTCGCCTGAAAGACCTGTGAATGCCAGGCCTGACCGCCTCGCCCGCAGTATAGAAGCCTGCAAAACCGGCATGATCGCCCGCACGTCAAATTAATATTCAGTCTTCAGAGAACCGGGCAAGGGAACATCCTTCCTTCCTTGCCCGGTTTTCTCATTTCCCGGGTTTCTCGACCCTGGCCCACCATTCCTTCTCGAGATCCTCGGTAGAACGCCCGTAGACCCGCTCGAAGGCCTCGGCTGCTGAATGCTCCTCAGCTATAGCCCGCAACAGAAGCCTCAAACGAAAAGGCCTGTACTTCTCGGCCAGGAACTCCACGAAGCCCAGTCCCTGGAGATAGACCCACCGGGCCAATTCAACATCGTCGATGTTCCCAAGACGCGCCGGCATCTTTTTGAGCGGTATCCTGGCCTCCCTGGATTCCTTGAGGCGGCCATACACCGCATCCCTTTTATAGGATGCCTCGAAATACTGGGCAATTCCTTCATTCAGCCACATAGGACATTCGGCTGAAATTTTGAGAACAAGCAGGTGGGCATATTCATGCCGCACCACCTCGAGCAGCTTCCTGAAGGCTGGATCCTTCTCATCTGACACGGTCGGCACCGGCAACTTGATCTGCCCATCGTAAAACCCTCCCACCCAATGCTGTGAGCCTGTCGCCTCGTAAAAACGGCCCTGGGAATAAAGCACCACAGGAACCTTAACACTCGGCCAGACACCGAGAGCCTTGCCAAGCTCGGTATAGACCCTCTCCAATTCGACCTGCAGTCGGGTAGCCAGTTTCCCGGGTATTTTCGGGTCGACGCGAAGCTTGAAATGCTTGAGTCCAACGGATGGAAATTTACTCACGACACCCAATTCTGACTTCAACCGTTTGACGAGAAACGCTGATTCATCATCTGCAGGGTCCAGCCGCAACGACAAGGAAAGGCGGTCAATGGCCTCCTTCGTCAATCCTTTCCTGTAATCCAGCAATCCCAGGAGCTTGTGAGTAGGCGCGTAATCTCTCCGGGAACCCAGCGAAGACAGGAGATAGGTTCGAGCCTCGCCATCCTCCCGCCGCGTAAAGAAAAGGTAGCCGAGACCAAAGTTCGCGTAGTAGTCCTCGCTGACCCCAATGGCCTTGCGAAAAGTTTCCTCAGCCATTCTTCCCTCGGACTCACTGAGGTATTCAAACCCGAGACCGGCGAGCGCGTGAGCCAGGTCGCCCTTGACAGGTTCCCTGGCCTCCTCGGGAGCGCCTGCGAGAGCCTTCTCAAAAGCTTCAATGGCCTGAAAATAACGGCCGGCGCTGTAGTGCCGAGCCCCCTCCTGGCGCAGCTGTTCATGGTCCGCCGCAAAGCCTCTCTCCCCGGTGAAGAGGCATACGATGCAGCCGGCGACAAAGGCGGCCTGCAAAAACGACAACCTGCCGCGCTCCGCAAGGATAACCATTAGAAGACTCATACCGACCAGTTAAATCAGCATGAAAGGGGTTGTCAACTCAGCAATGCCGCCTCTGCCCCCTTCCCTATCTGGCTCAGAACAGATAAAAAGTAGACCTGCCCCGATGGCTGCCTGACCTCGCAATCTCCAGGACACTGATGGCTGAGAAGAAAAACCGGAAAACAAAAAAGCTGGCGGGGGATAAAAGTATCGAGGGCCGTCGTATCGACTGGATCAACAAGCTCCTGGGGCCGCCCCCTGCCAATAGACTCTCACTCGGAATCGGCGACGATGCGGCCGTTTGGAAGCCCCGGCGGGGCTACCGCGCGGTCCTGACCGTCGACAGCCAGAGCGAAGGCACCCACTTCCTGCCGGGCTGGCTCAGCCCGGAGGAAATCGGCAGACGGGCCGTAAGCTCCAGCATCAGTGACCTGGCGGCGATGAACGCGCGCCCAGCCCTTGTCCTCGTCTCACTTCTGCTGGAGTCCGAACGGACTGAAAACTACTTCAGGAAACTCTATCGTGGAATCGCAGCGGCCTGCGAAGACTACGGCGCTCTCATTGCAGGCGGCAACATCAGCCGCGGCCCCCTCTCCATCACAATCACCTGCATCGGAGAGGCCCGTGAATCGGACATCACCAGCAGAGATGGACTGCGCGCTGGCGACGAGCTCTGGGTCACAGGAACTCCGGGCCTTGCCAACCTTGGTCTCCTCCACCTCCGGGATCGGATCTTCGGCAACTCATCGTCCCCGGAAATCCGCCAGGCGGTCGCGGCCTTCAAAAACCCCCGAGCACGGATTGTCGAAGCCGCCGCCCTCGGACGAACCTGGCTCCCCCATGCGGCGATTGACCTCAGCGATGGCCTCTACAAAGATCTTCTCCACCTGCTGAATTCGAGTTCAAACCAGGGCAGACCGGAAATCGGAATCGTATTGGAAAAGCAAGCGATAGAGACCCTGGAGCCCCTGGGCAAACTATGCTCGAAGGTAAATCGATCGCCCTGCCAGACAGTTCTTGAGGGAGGAGAAGATTATGAGCTCCTCCTCGCCATCCCCCCCGGAAGGGCCACCACGACCCGCAGGAAGGCTTTCGACAGAAAATTCGATCTACCCATGACACGCATCGGGACCGTCACCTCAGATCAGCCCGGTTTGTGGCTCAAAATCGATTCATCGGGTAGTCTTAAACAGTTGACCGGAAACGGCTTTGAACACTTCTGAACCGGCTGAAAAAGCCGTTTTAAGCAGAGTTTATTGAGTTTTCTCGCCTGGCTGGTTGCCCTTGCGAAGTTTTTTCCCCTTTAACGGCTGAAAAACTGCATGGAGCCTGGCTTGCCGATAACGACCGACATGTTCCGATTCGGCCGTAATTGGCTTATTCAGGTGGGATTTGGTAGGGAAACACTCTGCTGAATACCGATGAACAACTTATTGGAGACCTTCAGGCGACTTGACATTATGGGAAGACCGCCACAGAATAGGTCTTTAGTATTGTTTTGCGAATAACCGTACGTAATGAAGCAAGTTTGGCGCAAAAAAACCAGGGAGGGTGTCCCTGGAGCGCTGGGATGATCTCTGGCTGATCTCCCGGAACCGGCTAGGCCAAACGAGTTTGACTGGTCTAAGAAAAGGCTCAGTCCTGATATAAGGAATTCTGCGGTCCTAATGACTGCAGTCCACAGTTGATATGCTTAAGAAATTACTCCTCTGTGTTGGCATGCTCAGTATCCTGGTAACCTCGGGTTGCATGACTACCGAGCCTACGATCTATAGCTGGCCGCATCACAAGCGTCGTATCCGTACGATCCTTGACGACCTCCATGAGTTCCATGCGGACTTCGACAGGGTTCTCTTCGACATGGAAGAATACCCCCGCGAACTCGACTACTGATCGTCCTGCCCTCTCAGGGTAATATAAGAAAACGAGGAAAAGGCGGGAGCCCGGTTTTCCGGGTTCCCGTTCTTTTTTTGCCAACCGGTCAGGAGCTCTGGCTCCTCAGGCCAGCCTGGCAAGAATGGCCTCGGCTACCCTGGCTGGCTCCAGTTCTCCCCCTGCAGACAGCCACTCGACATCCATCTTCCGGAACCAGGTCAGCTGGCGCTTGATGAAGTTCCGGGTGTTCTTCTGGATCGTCTCGATGATGGCCCCGCGGCTGTCTCCAGCCTCGAGCCCCTCCCTTATCTCCCGCAAACCGATGCACTGCGAGGCGCTGCGCCCCGGAGGAGGCTCACGACTCAGCAACCCCTCACACTCCGCAAAGAGCCCCTGCTCAACCATCGCCAGAACCCTCTCATTCGCCCTGGCATAGAGAGCCTCTCGCTCCCACCCGAGACCGAAGAGAACGGTATCCCCGCGAGGCCGGGGAGAGCCCTTCCATTCCCAGGAATCACCAAGGGGCTGCCCCGAGCTCTCAAAAAACTCGAGAGCCCTGATAATCCGGCGCTCATTGCTTGGTAAAAGCTTCGCCGCGGCTACAGGATCAACCTCCTGCAGACGTGCGTAGAGGCTCGCTGACCCGCTCTCTTTAGCCTCCGCCGTCAACCGATCCCTTAGCTCCCAATTCGCCCCGGGCCCCTGGACAAGTCCATCGAGAAACCCCTTGAGGTACAGGCCGGTCCCCCCGGCAATCACCAGCGGCCGCCCGGCGGCCGTCTCCGACTCGAGCAATTCTTCAAGCAGAGGCAGGTACCTGCCGACACTGAAGGACTCCTCCGGCTCGATCAGGTCGATCAGGTGATATTGGCACCGGTCCCGGCGCTCCTGCGGAGGCTTGGCTGTCACGATGTCCATCTCGCGATAGATCTTCATCGAATCCATGCAGGCAATCGACGCCTCCATGCGCTTCGCCAGCTCGAAGGCTACGCTCCCCTTGCCGCTAGCTGTAGGACCCGTCAGGATAATCTGAACCATTGCGACAGGAATGAAACTCCCCCGACCTAGCTGGCGTCAAACGATTCACCCGGCGCTACGGAGCTGAAATCAATTTCGAGTTCGGTCAATTCAACCGAAGTCCGGATGACATGATCAAGGACATCGACCTGCTCCTGCTCGCACCGCGGCTGAACGACAAAGAACTGGCGCAGCTCTTCGCTGAGCTTCCCTAGGGATTCGAGCGCGCCGACGACTCTCGTGCTATCCATCATCTTGAAAGGCTCATCAAGAAACATGAACTGCTGCTGCCGGGCGCGGGAGGTCACGTGCGCCTGGGACAGGGCCAGCCGCAGGCCGAGCATCAGGGCCTCGTTGGTGCCGCCGCTGAGTTCAATAGCGGAAATAAAATCGCTGCGATCATCGGCGAAGACCTGGATATTGAGCTCGGGGTCCAGCTTGACATCCCGATACCTGCCCTCGGTCAGCCTTGGAAGAATACATTTGAGATAGCTGCTCAAGGTTGGGCCGACCTTCTCACGGGTCGTCGCGCTGCAGAGCTGCAGAAGCTCACACGCGATGCGTCTGTCATCTATATCCCGCCGGATCTTTAACGCGGCGCTCTCAAACTCGGCGACCTTCTCCTCGAGAGTCTCCTTCTTCGCCAGTTGTCCCTCAGCCTCGCGCAGCTCATTACCAATCCGGTCCCTGGAGCTCTGGGCCTTCTTCAGCTTAGCCTCGCTGTCCTTGAGCTTATTAGCGCATCCCTGGCTCAGATTTCGGATGCGTTTATGGCAGGATTTCTCGTTTTCCATCTGCTTGCGAATCAGGTCGGTATAGTCACCGAAGTCTTGATCCGTATCCATACCCAGGAGGGCTGAATACCTGCCGCGGAACTCCTCCAGGCGTTTTTCAGCCGCGCCGGAGGCGACCTCGGAGGCGGCCTCGACGTAATCGCGCGGCGACCCCGAATCCTTGAGCTCTTCAAGCCTGAGACAATCCCTGATGCGCGACTTCGTATCCTGGATCTGTTTTTTCAGAATGGAAATGTTTTTAGCTATGGTCACCCGGCGAGCTTCAAACCCCCGGTAGCCAACATACTTCACCAGGAACAGAACGAAACCAAGCAGCCCCGCCACTCCACAAGCCAGGCTCAGATAGGCTGGCTTGATTCCCTCAAGCAGTCCTGTCTTCTCCGGCAGCCCTGGACTCAAGGCGAAGGCCGCCGCAAGTCCGCCAAAAATCACAAAGAGAGCGATGCCGCCAAAAAACCATTTGAAACGTCCCTTGAGAGTAGCCGCAAGCCCCGCGCGCTCCAGCTCCTGCTCGTTAAGTCTCGCCTTCAGGGAGCCCTCGTCTCCTCCGTAGAGATCCGACTCCAACGTCTCCCTCGCCTCAATAAACGTTCGCCGCAGATCCCTGTAGGCTTCCAGGAATTCATTCGTCTTCTCGAGAGCTCCGGTGATCCTGCCGGCCTCCTCCGCCAGCCTGGCATCATCCAGCTCTCCTTCGGCGCAGCGCGACTGCAGCGTCCTGTAATCATCCAGGAGGGCGGAGATGCCCTCCTCCAACTGGGCACCCCTCGCCGCTGCGAGCTGGGCGAAGCGCTGGCCTGAGCTGTTCCCTGAACCCAGCAGGCCGCTGTAAGCCTCCCTGGTCCGCGAATGAAGTTCAGCCGTTTCCTTTACCCTGTCGTATTCACAGATCGTTCCCTCCTCCTCTTCGCGAAGATCTGGAATTTTTTCGACAGTCCGGGAGAAATGTTCAATCTGCTTCAGGTTGCGGCCAATATCCTTCTGGTAGTGACCGAACTCGCGCTCGAGCTGTTCTATCTCGGTCTTGATCCTCCTGGTGGCGCTGTCCATCTGGCGAACGCCGGTCATCTTCTCGAGAAATTCGCGCTGCGAATCATCAACCAGCCGGCTACCGTACTGGTCGTGATAAAATGCGTGCTGGAATTCGAAAAAATCAAAACCGACCTGGCTCTGGATAAAGGCTGTCACCTCAAGATTCCCCCGGGCGACCTCCTCCTTTCCGGGCAGCTCCAGAATTTTCGCATAGTTGGTTCCGAACCGATCGATCTCCCTGTAAATACGCAGCTGGCGACGCCCCTGCTCGCGGTCGCGAAGAATAAAATCGATCTCGACGCGCATGAACTCGCTGCCCCAATGGATCAGGCTCTCAAGAGGGCACTCTTTCGACATCTTTGTACGCCCGAAGAACGCGAAGAGAATAGCCTCGCCTATCGTGCTCTTGCCGGACTCGTTGGGGCCGATGATTCCTATGACGCCGCTACCCGGGAGGCTCGAAAGGTTCAGCCGGGAGAACTTCATAAAGTTCTCGGCATTGATGGATCGAATGATCATCCGTCCAGTCCCTCGCCTCCCTCATCCTGCACGGCATCAGCCTGACCGCCAGGCTCCCCTTCGTGCACCAGGGCATCAGAGAGCCGCTCCCTGGCAATCTCAAAGCCTCTCGACAAGCGGTCAAGCTGCTCCTGGCTACCCGAGCTTTTCAAGCCGCGAGCGCGATTCTGATAGACTCTCTCCAACTCCTCGACCGGGCCGCGCATGGAGATCCCGCTGAAAAGCTGCCGGGGTGATGCGGCAGCTTCCTGCCCCGCAGGCTGCGTCGGCTCTTCAAGCCCATCAGGAGTAAAATCAGATGGATTATCTGGCATCGAAATCTTTATCTACCTCTTTGTACTATCGACCGGATGGCACTGACCGTAAACCCCTATCGCGACTATCCCTATAGAAAAAAAATTCCGGTCTCGAGCGATTCTCGTGAAAGGAAGAATCTACCTCCACAATATTTTCTGTCCTGGCTCCGGCAAGCCCGCAATCCATGCGATTCAGCGGGCCGATGGTTCCAACCCAGCCTGGCCGCGGGAGAAAACCGAAGCTCACTCATTATCGGCCCCGCGGCGGAGGCCAGCCAGCCGTCTCTCCCAGGAACCATCAGCTGAACTGAACCTCAGCAAACGAGTATTGCCTGGCCCCTCTCCGGCCCCATCCTGACTGGCGAAAGACAGCTCCAGGAGCAGGCTGTCAGCGGGCAGGAGAGACTGGACCCTGTCCGCCCATTCGATAACCAGGACGGCCTCAGTTGAGAGGGCCTCCTGGAAGCCGAGGTCTTCCAGCTCATACGGGCTGTCCAGGCGATAGGCATCGTAGTGGCGCACCGGGATTCGTCCCTGGTAGACCTGTTCCAGGACATAGGTCGGACTGTTGACCCGCATGTATTCTTCGCAACCCGTCCCGCAGACCAGCCCTCGGGTAAAGGTCGTTTTGCCGGCCCCCAGGTCACCAACCAGGGCAAGCACCTCACCGCCCGCGAGCTCCTCGCCAAGCTGGCGGGCAACCTCAAAGGTTTCCTTCGCGCTCCGGGTCAACCTCTCAACAGATTGCATCTGACGGATTCCAGTCTCCACATCATCTCTGCCAGGCGACAGGCTGGGGAAAAACAGCTTCAGCTGCTGGCGGTCGGCCGGACAGTCGGCTCCCAATCAACTCTGGGACAATCGCCCCACAGCAGCTCCAGGTCATAATACTTCCTGCTCTCCTCCAGGAACAAATGCACCACGACCCTGTCGAGATCAAGAAGAACCCAGCGTCCATCCCTCCCATGATGCCCCTCTTTGTGGAAATTCGCGTTCTTTTCATCGACGATTCCCGACACTCGAAGCTCCTTGTTGAGATCTGCCGCCGCGGTAAGCAAATGACGCGAAGTCAACCCCGTGGCGATCACGAAATAGTCCGTGATCTGGATCGTGCCACCGACCTCGAATATCTCGATATCCGAGAGCTTGTTCTCATCAAGAATCTGGGCGCAGCGCCTGACAAGGCTCAGAGAATCTGCCCTATTATCGATCAATACCGCCTCCGGCGAGATAAGGTGCTCGTAATTGAGTATAATACTGGAACGATGCCTGTCCTACGCGTAAGAAAAGGAAAGAATGAGGGAGAAGCCTATGCTGTCTTTTCCCGCAAGGATCCTACTGTCCTTGGAAGAGGCGAGGATACCGAAGTCTGCCTCGATGACAACCGGTGCTCTCGCAAACATGCCCACATCATGCCAGCCTCCGGCAACTGGCTGATCCAGGATCTTGGCTCTTCCAATGGGACCCTGCTCAATGGCGAGAAGGTGGATCAAGGCCGTCTGCAGGATCAGGCAACTATCCAGATAGGTAACTCCCTGCTGGTCTTTGAGGAGAAGGAGAACCTGCCGCCGCCGCGTCGGGAGATCTACGGCGCGCGCCTTCTTGAAACAGAGCGCGAAGAAGGCGGCGTCTTCGTATACCACGCCTACCAGGCGGCGCTTGACCGGGCCGTGCGGGTAGACCTCTTTGCCGGGGGCCAGGCTCCGACAGGCGAGCTCCTCGACCAGGTCCAGGATGCCGTAAAATCGGCAGCGCGCCTGAAGCAGGACCATATCAATGCGATCGTCTCCTCGGAATTTTCCGACACCAACAAGAGCTACCTGGTCCTGAAATCACACGGCGGACCCTCGCTCGGAGATGGGCTCGCAGAGATCCTCTCCGAACCCCTGGCTGCGCGGCTCGACCTGGTCCGCCAACTGCTGCTGATCACCCTGGCCAGGCAAGAAATACCCGGGATCTGCCTTCCAATGAACCTCACCCAATTCCAGGTCCAGGCAGAAAGCGGAGCGGGCCGGATCCTCTCAGCCGCCGCCCTCGAGCTGCCGACCCTCCTGGGCTTCCTCGACGGATCCCTCCGTCATCTGCCGGCCTATACGAACTACCTGCCGCCGGAACTCTCAGAAGATGGCGAGTCCGGATCCGTGCAGAGAGAAAAGACCCTGGCTTATTCGATCGCGGCGATCTCCTACCATCTTCTCACCGGCGCCCCGGCCATGGGACAGGGTGAAACCAGGGAGATCCTCGAAAAACATCGCGAGCTCAAACCCGCCCCCGCCAACCTCATCGACTCAAATATTCCAGAGGATGTCTCGGATCTGCTCGGAAGGATGTTGGAGAAGAACCCTGCCGAGCGGCCCAGCGACCCGGAAGAAATCGATCCGGTGATCTCGAATTTCGAGCCCAGCGCCGAAGTCGTGGAAATCCAGGGAGACTATCAGCCGGAAATCGAGCTGGCCGACCGGCCGCAGGTTTCCGTCACTCAGCCGCCGCTGGCCAGGTCCGACCAGGAACCGAAGCCCGCGATCTCTCGCGCCCGCGTGGAGAGCCCCCTGCCAGCCAGGTCCAGCATGCTGAAAAACCTGGTCAGCCTGCCGTTCTGGGCTGCGCTCTGGGCAGCTCTCTTTTACGGCAGCTCAAAGGTTGCCGAGCTCCTCTTCACCGGCGCCCAGTAACCGGCGCCCAGTAACCGGCAGCCAGTAACCGGCGCCCAGTAACCAGCAGCCAGTAACCAGATCGGCAGGCTACTCAAGGAGAACGCACTTACCATCGTTCTGCCCCGCGAGGTCACGGCAGAGCTTCTGCATGGTAAAGCCGGCCTGGGCGAAGCCAACTGTGTGAACCCTCGCTTTGCGAAAGCGATTCTGCATCTTCGCTATCGCCAGGACGAGTTCCGGAGCGATCTTCTGGTTCTTCTCATCCCTGGGCGTACCATCGGTCAGCAGGTAGATCGTGTCAATGTCGGGAATCCCGAAGGCCCTGGACATTGCCAGGTCCGTTCGGGTGGCGCCCGATGGTCTCAGTTTGCGAACCCAGTCCGCGGCCTTCTGCTTGTTCGTTTTCGAGGCGAACACGAGTGCAGGCGTCTGGGCGTGCTGAATAGGCTTATCCAGGGTGGGAGCCGGAGGAGGAGGCGATCCAAAAAATCCTACCTGGTGATTGAAGTCCATGATCCCGAAACGTACATGCGCCGGCAGCCCAGCGAGAGTCTTCAGCAACTCATGCTTGACCCGCGTAATCCTGGCCACACGCTTCAGCTTATCCACTGGAGCCTTCTCGCTCCCTGAGGCGCCATCAGGCTTGACCACCACCGTCCGTCCCTTGCGACCGGGTTCCTCTGGAGGGCGCCTGGGTTTCTGGATAACGGTATCCATGATCTTCATGCTGTCGCTGACATCGATGATGAAGAGCACCCTGTCGGAATCGACAGTGACCGAAAAGAAGCTGGGCCTCTTGTAGAGGACCGTACGGCTCTCGGTTTCTTTTTTCGGCGGAGGCTTCTTTCCGCCCTTCCTGCCCTTCCAGAAATTACGCCAGTCTATGGAGACCTTGAACTTGTACCCGGAGAGCTCCTCGAGAGCTTTTTGCAGGTCGAAGTAGACCCGATCCTGAGGTTTTTTCTCGCGGCGCGCAAGCTCATCGATAAGAGGCTCCATCGAAAGCTCGGGATTTTCCAGGTCCCTGATCCAGCGCAGGGCGGTGAAGACGACCTCCTTGCGAGGACTTCGAAGCGCGCCATGCAGCGTCTTCATCGCCAGGGCGTCATCGCTCCATCTCCTCAGGACGGCAAGGAGGATGATCTTGGTCTTCGAGTTCTTTCCCCTGGCGACCTCGGCGCAGACCTCCTTGCGAATATTGGATGATTCAACCGCGACGAGAGTCCTGCCGGCCAGCCGGTCGAGCTCGTAGTTGTGACCTCCCAGGGCGTACTTGAGAATGAGCTTGTAGCCGCGGACCTCGTTGGTCTCGGCCAGCTCGGACACAATGCTCCGGGCAACCTCGAAATTCTTCGCGAGGATCGATTTCTTGAGCCGGTTCTCGGCAGATTTCCAGCCCCCCTCCGGCTCCTCCGCGCCGAGAGAAGACGCAAACGCCGTGCTGAGCAGGAGACTCAATACGGCAAGGAATCCGGCCAGTGGCCTGACGCCCCGGGCGGTTGACTTCCAGCTCGATAATCCGACTGGGATGGAGTGAGGTGTTCTCATTTGAATATTCTACCGCAGGAAGACGGGGATTCTATCCCGGGAACCTTCTGAAAATCCGCCAGCGGAAGTTCTACGGCCAGGAGCGCCAGGAATCACGCTGAAAGTATTTCGCCTATCATCTCGGCGACCTTGCCAGGATTCGCCTTTCCCCGGGTTTCCTTCATCACCTGCCCGACAAGGAAATTGACCGAGTTCTTCTTGCCGGCGCGAACATCTTCAACCGGCCCGGGATGCTCGGAGAGCACCTTCTCCACCTGCTCACGAAGTTCAGAATCATCGCTGATCTGCTCGAGCCCCAGCTCGCTGATGATCTCAACCACCGGCTTGTCGCTCTCGAGCATCGGCTTCAGAACGTCCCTCCCCTTTTGTGAACTCACGACACCAGCGTCAACGGCCTTGACCAGGTCAACAAACCGTCCGGGCTCGAGGCCGAGGGAAGAGATCCCGGTCTTGCGGGAATTGGCCTCCTCCTTCAGCGAGTTGAGGATCCAATTGGCCACCGAACGCGCCTTCGGATAGAGCTCGATGCAGGCGTCAAAGAAGATCGCCGCCTCGTGATCACGCACAAGCAGGCCGGCGGGATAATCCTCGAGCCCCAGCTCGGAGGTATATCGTTGCAGGCGAGCGACCGGCAGCTCCGGAAGGCCGGAGCGAATGTCCTCGAGCTGTTCCCTGGTAAAGGTCACAGGCGTCAGGTCCGGCTCGGGAAAATACCGGTAGTCATGCTCCGCCTCCTTGCCTCGCATCGAGCGAGTCTCATCTCGCTCCGGATCGTAGAGCCTGGTCTCCTGCACCACCTCCTCGCCACGCTCTTTCAGGTCGATCTGCCTGGAAATCTCGTAATGCAGCGCCTTCTCGATGAAGTTGAATGAGTTGAGATTCTTGATCTCCGCCCGGGTCTCGAGGTGTTGGGCTCCCTTTGGCCGAATCGAAATATTCACGTCACAACGCAGGGACCCCTCCTCCATATTGCAGTCCGACACTCCGAGATAGAGCATGATGAGCCGGAGATTGCGCAGAAACGCCCCCGCCTCAGCCGCCGAAGAGATGTCCGGCTCTGTGACGATCTCGAGCAGAGGCGTGCCCGCCCTGTTAAGATCCACGAAGCTGACTGGACGACCTGCGACATGGGTGTTCTTGCCCGCATCCTCCTCAAGATGGATTCTCGTGAGTTGAACTCCCGCCTTCTCTCCATCCAGAAAAAAATCCACCTGTCCGCCAAGGCCCAGCGGCTGATCGTATTGAGAGATCTGGTAGCCCTTCGGCAAATCGGGATAGTAGTAATTCTTGCGGTCGAACTTGGAAAACTCCCCCACCTCGCAGCCGCAGGCGAGCACCGCGCGGAGGGACTGCTCAATCGCCTCCCTGTTGGCATAGGGCAGAGCGCCGGGCCAGCCGAGACAGACCGGGCAGACATTGGTATTGGGCTCCGCCCCGAACCTGTTCTCGCAGCGGCAGAACATCTTCGTACTGGTGTTCAGCTGGACATGGACCTCGAGTCCAACTACCGCCTCATAGGCCGAGTTCTCAAGCGGGTCGAATTTCTTTTCAGCGCACATCAGGCTTCTCCTTCCCCGCCCCAGGCGTTCACCGCAGGCGCCTGGAGATGGTGCTCGGTCTCGGACTGGAAGGCATTGGCAATCCTGAGCACCACATCATCTTCCATCGCCCTGCCGTAGAGCTGCATACCGATCGGAAGCCCATCCCCGGAAAGACCGCAGGGCAGGCTGAGAGCGGGGAGAGATGCCAGGTTGGCCGGGACCGTCAGCACATCAACGGCATAGAGCTTCATGGGGTCATCCATTCGCTCACCGATGGGAAACGCGGTAATGGGAGAGGTCGGACAGACAACCGCATCCACCTCGCCGAGCGCCGTCTCGAAATCCTGCCGAATCAGCTTCCTCACCTTCAGCGCTTTCAGGTAGAAGGCGTCATAGTAGCCCGAGCTGAGAACAAAGGAGCCGATCATGATCCTTCTCTTCACCTCTGGACCGAAGCCCTCGGCCCTCGAACTCTTGTAGAGCGCGGTCAGGTCCTCAGCCTCCTTCGTTCGGTGTCCGAAATGGACCCCATCGTAACGCGCAAGATTCGAGCTTGCCTCGGCGGCGGACACCAGGACGTAGGCCGGGTTGGCATAGCGCGCATTGGGAAGAGAGATCTCCTTCACCTCGGCCCCCAGCCCCCTGAGAACCTCGATCGCCTGCTCTACCCGCTCCCGAACCTCCGAGCCAACCCCCTCGGGAAAGAGCTCGGGGGCGATCCCGAGACGCATCCCTGAAATGTCCCGGGAGGCGCTCTCGACATAGTCCTTCACCTCGACGTTCCTGCTGGTGCAATCCATCTCATCGACGCCGGCCATCGCCTCCAGGACGAGAGCGCACTCGAGAGCCGAATGCTGCAGCGGACCGATCTGGTCAAGCGAGCTGGCGAATGCCAGCAGGCCGTAGCGGCTGACCCGGCCATAGGTCGGCTTCAGGCCGGTTACCCCGCAATACGCAGCCGGCTGGCGAATCGAGCCGCCCGTGTCGGAGCCGAGATGAAGCATCCCCCGGGTAGCGGAGCAGAGCGCCGCGGCCCCGCCGCTCGAACCGCCGGGAACATGGGTTGTCTTCCAGGGGTTCTTCGTGATCTTGATCGAGGAATTCTCCGTAGAGGAGCCCATGCCGAACTCATCCAGGTTGGTCTTGGCCACACAGACCGCGCCTGCCTCCCGAAGCCTCCTGACCGCGGTAGCTTCATAGGGAGAGACGTGATTCTCGATAATCCTGCTGGCCGCCGAGGTGCGCCCGTAGAGAGTGCAGATGTTCGACTTGACGGTAAAAGGAACGCCCGCGAGCGGCCCCGGGTCTTCCCCTGACTCGAGCCGCCTGTCAAGCTCAGCCGCCTGCGCAAGAGCCTCCTCGCGAAGAATCTCGGTGGCCGCGTCAAGCTGCGGATTGACCTGCTCTACCTGGCGAAGAGCGTCCTCCGCCGCGGCAGTGGCGGTGAGCTCGCCGGCCCGAATGCTGTCCCTGGTATCAAAAACGCTCTTGGTCAATGCTTCATCCTGCTGGTCAGCTCTCAGAGCTCTCCGCATCCTCGATGATCCGCGGAACCAGGAAATAGGGTGGTTCGCTATCGGGAGATGGACGCAGGGCTACCTCGTTAGGAAGACTGGGCGCTCCCTCATCCGGACGCAGAACATTGGAGGCCTCGCTGGTGAAGAGCGATGGATCAACTCCCTCCGTATCCAGTTCCTGCAGCTCTCCAACATATTGGAGCACCTTCTCGAAATGTTCCTTGAACCCGTCGATCTCTTCCCGGGTCAAGTCGAGACGGGAAAGAACCGCGATCTTCTCGACCAGCTCATCTGTTACTTCAATACTCATGTTTCCAGCTCTCCGGTCTTTGTCCGGCTGAGATGCCGGCATTCGAGGACAGGATTTTCACTCTCAGGCGAAGCGACCATTCTATGCCTTCATCCGCCAAGTTCAAGAGAGTCAAAAATACGATTCATCTCAAAGCTCCTGGATGACCCGGTCTCGGAAGATCTCAAAAAATTCGTGATAGCCGGGGTTGGTAAAATCCCTGTAGGTCCAGGGAAGCGGCCGATAGGCTCCATCTCTGTACATCAGGGTAATCTCCTCCCAGATCCCGCCGCCTCGATAGATTCGATGCGAGTAGTCCTTGGTGCTCGCCAGGATGATTCTGCAGTCGTTAATGATCCCGGGATCGATATTGATCGGACGCTCCACAGCTGCCGGACGCTTCGCCGTGATCCGCTTCTCCAACTCGATGGCGCCGTGCTTGACCTCCGCGAGGCAGTCCTGTCGATGGCGTTCTTCGCAGACGAAAAACTGCCTCTTCAGCCCCGTCCCCATCGTGTCCCGATAGCTCTGGGCATCGGGAAAATCAAAAACCTGGCTGACTCCGAAGGAATCCAGCGGACCGTACTCCCGCTCAATCAGCTCCCGTACATCATCCAGATAGGCCTCGCTGCAGCCGAAGGCTCCGAAGAAGAGATAGGCGAGAGTGTCCTGTCGCAAAAATCGTATGCTCGCTCGATGAAATCACTGAAAACACCCGCCAGGACCGGCGGTTTGCCGCTCTCCCAACGAGTCTGCTGATAAACTACTTATCGGACGAAACCGGCCCCACCTTGAGATCGGCCGCTCGCGAACACGGCTCGGGTCCCTCACCATCCAGGAGACCGGGCCACCGTCAACACGTCAACTCGTTCAACCCCCGCGGACTTCAGGATCGCGGCGCATTCCCTTACCGTCGAGCCCGTGGTCAACACATCATCTACCAGCAACACGCGAGAGGGACATCTGCGAATCCTCCTGACGGCAAAGACCCCACGCAGGTTTCGCAGACGCTGCCGCCTGCCTGACCCCGCCTGCCTGGGCGTCCACCTTCTCTTTCGCAGCAGGCGTCGAAAAACGAGCCCCTGTCGAGAAGCGAAGGCGGCGGCAAGAAGATCCCCTCCCGGACCTCCGCGCAGCAGACGCTCGACAGGATGCCTGGGTACCCCGCAAACGACCACCGGCTCTTCAGCTGAACGTGCCCCGGCAACAGGGGAACCTGTGATCAAGGCTCCGCGAAGTGAGAGCAGGCGCACCATGCAGGACAGAAAAACTTCGGCTCGGCTCTTCTTGTACGCAAGCAGCAGCTCGCGCCCGACCCCCTCGTAAGCCACGACGCAGCTCACCGAGTCCTGGGCGGGAGGATCCTGTTGACAGGACCAGCAGCTGGCCGCCCAGCCCCCGGCAGCACCGGCCGATCCGAGCGCCCGGGAGGCCGAGGGGAGCGTGCCTCCGCAACGGGAACACGATGGCCCCGTCAACACGAGCAACCTCGCGCAGTCCCGGCACAATGAAAAGATCTCAGCCCGATCGTGAACATCTTCCCGGCGGAACAATCGAGACGACGGCAAGCGAAGCCCGCAGGCCAGGCAGGCTGGTGGAGCAAGCAGGTCAAGTCCACCCTCGGCAAGAGCTCTGGCCCAGCTGCGGGCGAACTGGCAAAGACGGCCGACGGACCCTGCGAGCCGCCGTTTGCCGGATATTCTACAGTCCTGCCTGGAGCCGTTTCTGGAACAGGACCTGAGACGGGATCTGGGACGGAGCCTG
>CAJWMA010000048.1 GCA_913042995.1 uncultured bacterium
CCCCCTGCTTGCCCAGAAGAAGGGTAAGAGGGCCAAGGGACCGAGCCTGTTCTCATCCCAGGTCAAGAAGGCCGTTCCCGGTATCGATGCGGTCGTCAGCCTCAGTGATGATCAGAAGGCGAAGTACGCTGAGCTTCAGAAGGCGATGGTCGCCTCGGAAGCGTATGTCGCTGCCGCCAAGACGATCAAGAACAAGGACGCCAGCAAGGAAGATCGCAAGGCCGCCTTGACCGCTATCAAGACGGCAAAGGCCGGACTTGCCGCCAAGTTGAACGGGATCATCGGTGCTGATAATGCAACGCTCGTCAATAAGGTCAACGATGCCGTGGCAAGCGCCCAGAAGGATCTTCGTACCGAGTACAAGGCCAAGTTGAAAGAGGCCAAGGGGGATAAGGACGCTACTGCAGCCCTCAGGAAGGAGATGACGGCCAAGGCGGCTTCATCAATTTCCGAAAAAGTGAACGCTCTTTTGAGTGATGCCCAGAAGGAAGCCATCAAGAATGCTTCGACCAAGGGCAAAGGCAAGGGCAAGAAGAAGCGTGAAAAAAAGGGCAAGAAGAAAGAAGAGGCTGACAATTCGTAAGATTCAGCTATAATCCTTTCTAACGGTTTCTTTAAAAGCGTCCCTCATGCGCAAAGCGCAAGAGGGACGCTTTTTTTATTGCTGCATTTCCAGGCCGCCACTGGGGGAGGTCGCCTGCCTGCAGCGAAGACACCTCAGCCAGCGAGGCTTCGCCACGCCGCCTCGATTCTTTTGAACACGGCTCGCCAGGTGAATGGTGCCAGGAGATCTCCGGGGTCCTTTCCCGAGTGGGGTGATGGGGCGGCGAGGGCCTGTTGGAGAGTGTCCGAAAGATCTTTCGCAAAGCCTGGAAGCGCTCCGGCTGTCGGCTGGTCGATCTTCTCCATCTCCGGCAGCTCCACGGTGTGGAGAACACCGGGCAGGTGGGGGATGATGCCTGAGCGCACCCCAGGCAGCGCTGTACAGACGGGTCGGCAGCCGCAGGCCAGGGCCTCAACCAGCACCAGCGGCAGGCCCTCGTAGAAGGAAGGCAGGGCGAAGACCTTGCAGCCGCGCATCAGCTCGGCGAGCCTCGGCTGGTCTACACGTCCGTGATAGATGAGCGCATCGCCGAAGGTTTTCATGCGTCCAAGCAGGCGATCGGCTTCCTCTCCTGATCCACTCCCGGCGATTTCCAGCCGGGTTCCCGGCCGGCTGGCCTGCAGAAGTTCAAAGGCGTCCAGCAGGGATGAGAGCCCCTTGCTCTCGCTGATTTTTCCGGCATAGAGGATGGAGTCGCCGCGCTCTTCTATGCCAGCGGTGCAGTGGAAGAGATCCTCCCTGTAGCCGGCTCCGACAACAGCGACCTGTTGTTCTGTGAGCCCATATTCCTCCTGGTAGAGCCGGGCATGCTCCTGGTGCAGAACGACGAAGAGATCGTTGCGTCTGCAGCCTTCCCTGATCTCATCGGTGAGGTGGGGGCACAGGCCCAGTTGCCTCAGGCCCGTTCCATGCCCGTGGACGACGACGGGGGTGCTCCCGGCGGCATCCTTCAGCACCGAGGATAGGATCCAGGCGTGGTGGGCGTGGATGATGCCGGGTTTGAATTCGTCGAAGATCCTTGAGAGGGCGGTAGCCCAGGCGGCCCGGTAGGAGGAGAGCTGTTCCACGGTCATCTCTGAGAACCTGGTGCTCGGGTAGGGCATGACGTCACTCATCCCGGGTACGTCAAAGTCGAGGGAGCTTTCCCCTCCATTGCCGAACTCCAGGCGTGAGATCTCACCGGGTTCGAGGCCGTCGATGGAACAGGTGTCCCCCGCGGGCACGCCGATGAGGGCGTGCTGCTGCCAGCCTGCCGTGGCCGCTTCCCTGGCAACGGCATCGAGGGTGACCCCGCTGCCGGTGAGCGACGGCCGCTGGGAGAGTGTGTGGAGGACCCGGGTCTGCATGGGAACTGATTGTACGGAAGCCACGGCGCTGAATACAGTACACGTACCGGGGGGAGATCAGTTGAACGGGTTGCCGCGCCGCCCGTATCATGAGGTGAACTCACCAGGAGGATCCATGGATAGAAAACAAATCTTAATATCAGGGAGCCTTTGGCAGCGGTTGCCGCTGCTTGTATTTTCCCTGTTCGCTGCAACCGCCGGAGCTGAAGAGGCGGGTGAGCCCTGGAAGAAGCACGTTGTGCTCTCAGCCGAGGAGACCGGTGGAGGGGTCAATACGGTCCTGGCCAACGATTTCGATGGAGATGGCAAGCTCGATATCATCTCGAGCTTTTCCGGCAAGGTGGTACTCCTGAAGGGCCCCGACTGGAAGCAACGGGTTGTCGTGCATAAGCTACCCACCAGCAGGCCGGGGAGGCCGGGCCGCGGGTGTATTCACAGCGCCCTGCTGGATGTGGATGGAGATGGCGACCTGGACTTCTGCGGTTCTCACCAGGGGGTGTTCTGGCTCGAATGCCCGGATAAACCTTTTTCCCCCGGCTGGAAACGGCGGGAGGTTGATTCGGAGATCCAGGGGACGCATTGTCTCATCACCGGTGACGTGGACCGGGATGGAAAGCTGGATCTCATTGCCAACTCAGGCCGGGGGCCGGAGCAGACCCCGGTGCCGTATTCGATCACCTGGCAGAAGATCCCCTCGAAGCCCCTGGAGGCGAAGAGGTGGATTCGAAATGTCTTCGCGGTTCGTGACGCGCCTGGCGCTTCGCATTACACAGGCTTCGGCGATGTGGATGGGGACGGCAGGCCTGACATCTCCTGCGCGGCCAAGGGTGGCGAGAGGTTTCCCGACGGCGAGTGGTTCGCCTGGTGGCGGCAGCCGGAGGATCCCCGGAAGCCATGGAAAAAGCACCTGCTCTCGGATAAGCAGCCCGGCGCGAGTAATATCCATCCGGTGGATCTCAACGGCGATGGCAAGATGGATTTTTTCGCAACGCGTGGCCATACCCGCGGCGTTCTCTGGTTCCGGGGCCCGGATTTCAAGGCGATCGAGATCGATCCGGAGCTCGAGGGGCCGCACTCCCTCTCGACCGTCGATCTCGATGGGGATGGCGATATCGATGCCGCGACCTGTGGCCGCCTGAACGATGGGCTGGCCGTATGGTACGAGAACGATGGCAAGGGCAGCTTTCGCCGTCACCTCGTTGGAAAGGACCAGGGCTCCTATGACCTCAGGACGGTCGACCTCGATGGGGACGGCGATCTCGACATACTCATCGCGGGCCACGGCAGCAATAACATCGTCTGGTACGAGAGCCCGCTGAAATAGCCGCGGCCTGCGGGCCGGGATCACTCTCCGGGTTTTTCCTTTTCAGCCCTGCGCTTGGCCCTCCGCTTCTCCCGCTCCGCGCGCTTCTGCTTCTTGTTCTTCTTGTCGGCGGCCGGCGCATCCGCGCTCCAGCGTTTCGCCGCGCCATTGGCAGGCTCCGCCATCTCATCGAGCCAGCTGTCGTGGAGTTGCTTGAGCGTTTTTACCCGCTCGGGATGCTTCCGCGCGAGATCTTTCGCCTCGCTGATATCCGTCTCGAGGTCAAAGAGCTCCAGCCTGTCCTTGAGCCCTACCAGCTTCCATTTTCCCGCTCGAATGGCCCAGGCGCCCTTTCCCGCCGCCGAGCTCCAGTAGAGCTGGTCGTGGACCTTGTCGGTCTTGCCTTCGAGAGCCGGGAGGATGTTGCGTCCGTCAAAGGGCAGCTTGCCGGTTCTCCCGGCGCCGGCGGCCGCCAGGGCGGTGGGGAGAATGTCGATGGACATCAGGGGGGCAGGGCAGGTCGTTCCGCCTTTGAGCTTCGCCGGCCAGGAGACGATGAAAGGAACCCGCACCCCACCCTCGTAGTCCTGCTGCTTGTAGCCGCGCAGTGGCGCGTTGTTGGCGTGCATGACCTTGGAGCCGCCATTGTCGGTGAGAAAGAAGAGCAGGGTGTTGTCATAGACGCCTTCGGTTTTGAGGGTGTCGACGATCTTTCCAACGCCCGCGTCGAGGCTCCTGAGCATGGCCATCAGCGTGTTGCGGGCGGGGTCGTCGGTCTCCTTGCGGATGTCGGCGGCGGGAGCCTGGGCCGGCGAATGCACCGCGTTGTAGGCCACATAGGCGAAAAAGGGCTTGTCCTTGTGGCGCTGGATGAAGGAGACAGCCTCCTCGGTGATCCGGTCGGTCAGGTAGCCCTTGTCCTTGATGGGTTTGAGCCCTCGGTAGATCGGATGATCAGGAGTGTTGAGATCGAAGTAGTCGTGCGCTCCGCGGCCCATGAAGCCGTAAAACTCATCGAAACCCCGGTGCAGGGCGTTGTACTTGATGTCGACCCCGAGGTGCCATTTTCCAAACGCTCCGGAGGTATAGCCCGCCTTTTTCAGGTGCTGGGGAAAGAACGTCTCCGACAAGGGCACGCCGGAGCCGCCCTCGCCCGCGGTGTAGATGCCGAAGCGCTGCTGGTAGCGCCCGGTCATGAGGCCGGCGCGGGTGGGGGAGCAGACGTGTCCGCTGGTGTAGCCCGCGGTGCAGATGACGCTCGTGCGGGCCAGCTTGTCGATGTTCGGGGTGCTGACCTCTTTGGGATGATGGGAGTTGTAGCTCACATCGGCGTAGCCCTGGTCGTCGGTCAGGATCACCACGATGTTGGGTTGGCTTGCAGAGACCCTCTCCTGGAGAGCTGAGCAGAAGATGGCGAGGAGGGCTGTCGCGAGGACAAGCCGGTACGGGTTGATCAAAATCGCACCGCCGGGCCCCCGAGGGGTTTTCAATTCATTCATTTTTCTGCTCAACTGGACCTAGTCTCTCATTAGAATACTCACCTGATTATCATCAGCATACACTCGGAGACCAAGACGAAGCCGTGAAGCTACTGTTTTTGATTTTCACCATTCTCGTCACCGCCTCGCCGATCGTGGCGCAGGATGTGAATTTTAATCGCGAGATCCAGCCGCTTCTCAGCGACAACTGCTATCCCTGTCACGGCCCGGATGAGAACAAGCGCAAAGCCGACCTGCGCCTCGACACAGAGGATGGACTCCGAGCTGACCTCGATGGGAAGAAGCTGATCGTTCCCGGAAAGCCTGAGGAGAGTGAGCTCTATCTCCGCATCAGCCACAAGGACCAGGATGAGCTGATGCCGCCGCCGAAATCCAGGCTGACGCTTGGTAGTGAGCAGAAGGAGCTGATCAGGAAGTGGATCGCAGGCGGGGCTGAGTGGGAGGGGCACTGGTCGCTTCAGAAACTCGTTCGTCCGGAGATCCCCGAGCAGAAGGAGAGCGACTGGCCGCTGAACCCGATCGATCATTTTATTTTGCGTCGTTTGCGGGAGGCGAACTTCGTTCCAGCGCGCCCGGAGCAGAAGGAGCGTCTTCTTCGAAGAGTTACCCTTGATCTCACGGGCCTTCCTCCTTCGCTGGAAGAGCTCGATGCCTTCCTCGCTTCAGACGCGCCCGATGCCTACGAGAAGGTTGTCGAGCGCCTGTTGAAATCGCCGGCCTATGGCGAGCGCATGGCCTGGGACTGGCTCGACCTGGCCCGCTACGCCGACACCAATGGATTTCAGGGGGACAGCACGAGGAGCATGTGGCCGTGGCGGGACTGGGTGGTCCGGTCCCTGAACGCCAACATGCCCTTTGACCGGTTCACTGTTGAGCAGATCGCCGGCGATATGTTGCCGGATGCGAGCCTGGAGCAGAAGCTTGCCACCGGGTTCTGCCGCAACCATATGATCAACGGTGAGGGAGGCCGCATCGCCGAGGAGAACCGGGTTGAGTATGTTTTTGACCAGATCGAGACGGTAGGGACGGTCTGGCTGGGGCTCACGGTTCAGTGCGCCCGCTGCCACGACCACAAGTTCGATCCCCTCAGGCAGCGTGATTATTACCAGCTCTTCGCCATGTTCAATCAGACCCCGGTCAACGGCGGCGGCCGCGATCCCGCGACGGCTCCTGTCATCCGGGCGCCGGATTCGCTCCAGCATGGCAAGCTCGAGGAGCTGAAGACCAGGGTCACGGACGCGGCGCTGAAGGTGGCGAGGGTGGAGGAGAGGCTTTTTACCCGGGGCGAAGGCCAGAGCGCCGCGCAGTCCGAGGCGGCGAAGGAACTTCCGAAGAAGGTTGTCGAGGCCTTGTCGCGCGGCCCAGCCGGGCGCAACCCAGCCCAGCTGGATGAAATTGAGAAGCACTACAGGGGGAGTATGGCGGCCTATTCAGCGTTGCTCAAGAAGCTGCGGGAGCAGGTCGCGGAGAGGGAGAAGCTGGAGAAATCGTTCGTCAGGGTGATGGTGATGCAGGACAAGCCCGGCTCGCGTAAGTCCTTCATTCTCTACAAAGGACTGTACAACCAGAAGCGTGAGGAGGTCTCCGCTGAGGTTCCTGAGAGCCTGCCGGCTCTTGCCGAGAAGGCGCCGCGCAACAGGCTCTCCCTGGCTCGCTGGCTGGTCGAACCCGGACACCCTCTCACGGCGCGGGTTACGGTGAATCGCGAGTGGCAGAAGTTCTTCGGGACGGGGATTGTTCTTACGGTTGAGGACTTTGGCAGCCAGGGGGAGAAGCCGAGCCATCCCGGTCTGCTCGACTGGTTGGCGAGCGAGTTCGTCAGGGCCGGCTGGGACCTGAAGGCCCTCCATCGGCTGATTGTCACCAGCGCCACCTATCGCCAGGGAGCCAGGCAGGAGATCCGGCTGCGTGAGCTGGACCCGGCCAACCGCCTGCTCGGGCGCGGGCCGCGCTGGCGAATGCCATCCTGGATGATCCGCGATCACGCCCTCGCGGCGAGCGGGTTGCTCGTCAGCCGGGTCGGAGGCCCATCGGTCAAGCCCTACCAGCCGAAGGGAGTCTGGGCGGAGGCCACCTTCGGGAAGATGCGTTACAGCCAGGACAAGGGTGAGAACCTCTACAGGAGAAGCCTCTACACCTTCTGGCGCAGAATCATAGGGCCGACGATCTTCTTCGATACGGCGAAGCGCCAGACCTGCGAGGTACGTAAGATTCTGACCAACACCCCTCTGCACGCTCTTGCCACGCTCAATGACATAACCTACGTCGAGGCCGCCCGCGCCCTGGCGCAGAGGGTCCTGGAGAAAGCTGGTCCTGAACCGGCAGACAGGGCGACGATGGCGTTTCGGATCGCCACCTGCAGACGACCGGATGCCGCCGAGCTGAAGATCCTCCTTGGAAGGCTGGAGATTCTGAAAAAACAATATTCCGCCAACCCTGGGGAAGCCGCGAAGCTGCTCTCGGTCGGGGACTCGCCCCGCAACTCAAAGCTTGATGCCATCGAGCACGCGGCCTACGCCGGGCTCTGCTCCCTGGTACTGAATCTCGATGAGGCCCTGACGAAATAAGATGAACATGGATCCCGTAACTCAAAACAGCGCGCTGGTTACCCGGCGGCATTTTTTCGGCCGTAGCTCTACCGGCATCGGCACGGCCGCGCTGGCCTCCCTGCTCGGTGGCGGCGTCTCGGCGGCCTCCGGATCCCCAGGTCTTCCACATTTCGCCCCCAGGGCCAAGCGTGTGATCTACCTGTTCATGAACGGCGCGCCGACCCACGTCGATCTCTTTGATTACAAGCCGAAGCTGAAGGAACTGCACGGCAAGCCGGTTCCACAGGAGTATGTCGGGGGCAAACGCTTCAGCACCATGACGGGTAATCCCAAGGGCAAGCTCATGCTCTCACCGGTCGAGCCTTTCCATCGGCGCGGTCAAAGCGGCGCCTGGGTGAGCGACCTCATGCCGCATACAGCTGGAGTGGCTGATGACCTGTGCTTTATCAAGAGCATGTATACAGAGCAGGTCAACCATTCACCCGCGGTTACCTTCTTCCTGACCGGATCTGAGATGGCCGGGCGGCCCAGCATGGGCTCCTGGCTTACCTACGGCCTTGGCAGCGAGACGGACAACCTGCCGGCTTTTACCGTGATGACCTCGGTGAGCAAGGGCACCACCTGCGGCCAGATCTTCTATGATTACTACTGGAGCAGCGGCTTCCTTCCCTCGCGTCTGCAGGGGGTCAAGTTCCGCAGCGGCGGCGACCCGGTGCTCTATCTGTCGAGCCCCGACGGTGTGAGCCGTCCGGTGCGCCGCGGTATTCTCGACGATCTCGCGAAGCTCAACGAGTTGCGCTACCGCGATGTGTCGGATCCGGCGATCTCCACTCGCATTTCGCAATATGAGCTCGCCTACAAGATGCAGGCGAGCGTTCCGGAGCTCAGCGACATCTCCCAGGAACCGCAGCACGTCCTCGATCTGTACGGGCCGCAGGTGAAGGAGCGAGGCACCTTCGCCCACAACTGCCTCATGGCCCGGCGGCTGATTGAACGCGGCTCGCGGTTTGTCCAGCTGATGCACGCCGGCTGGGATCAGCACAACAGCATCACCACCGAGCTTTATACCCAGTGCCGGGACACAGACCAGCCCTCAGCCGGACTGGTGCAGGATCTCAAGCAGCGCGGCCTGCTGGAGGATACCCTGGTCATCTGGGGGGGCGAGTTCGGGCGGACACCGTTCATCCAGGGGAACCTCAAGGACCGGAAACGCTGGGGCCGCGATCATCATCCCTACGCCTTTACCACCTGGATGGCCGGTGGCGGTGTGAAGCCCGGCATCTCCTGGGGCTCCTCGGATGACCTGGCGATCAATTCGGTCACGGACAAGGTGCACGTCCACGACTTCCAGGCAACCATTCTTCACCTGCTGGGGATCGACCACAAACGGCTTGATTTTAAATTCCAGGGACGACGCTACCGCCTGACCGATGTCCACGGCAAGGTGGTCAAGGGAATCGTGGCCTGAGCCCGGGGCGGAGCTCAGTGGCCCAGGGCGTAGTAGGTTTCGTAGCAGCGCCGGGCTTCCCTCGCGGCTTCATCCCAGTCCCAGCCGTCCTCGAAACGGTCGGGGCTGAGGCTTCGGACGTAGGGGGAAGGGGAGGGGTCGAGGAGCGACTCGACGAGGTGCCTGCCGATACCGGCAGACCCGGAAACCCCGTGGGCGTTGCAGCCGCCGGCCATGACGAAGCCTTTCACCTTTGAGCTCTCGCCGATGATAAAGCGCCCGTCCGGAGTGAAGGTCGGCCAGCCCTTGAAGACGCTGCGGACGCCCAACTCACTGACCTTCGGGATATGCGGTGAGAGCTCCTCGGCGAACTGGCCGAGGACATCGTAGTCCTCTTCGATGAGGGGCTGCTCGTCGGCCAGGGATATTTTGCGGGGATCGTTGGAGAGCGACCGGGGCTCCCAGCCGCCGCAGAGCAGGGAGTTGACCTCGCCGCGCAGGTAGAGGGTGGCATCGGGAATCCGCATCACCGGCAGCGTCGGGGCCATGCCCTCGCATTCAACGGTGACGAAGAACTCGTGGCGTACCGGGATGATAGGCAGCTCGATGCCGACACTCGCCGCCAGCTGGCAGGCGTGGGCGCCGGCGGCGTTGATGACCATCTCGCATTCGATGTCGCCGCGGTCGGTTTCCACTGCCCGCACGCATCCATTCTCCGTCCTGATGCCGGTGACCCTCGTGTCGGTCTGGAAGCGAACTCCGAGCTCGCGGGCGTGCTCAACATAGCTCATGGTCAGGTCGTAGGGTTGCAGGTAGCCATCGCTTGGGCACCACAGCACCGCTTTTGAATGACTGAAGTCCATGAGAGGCCAAAGCTCCTTCGCCCTGGAGTTGTCGACGAACTCGGTCTCGAGCCCTGCCTCGTCGCAGACATCTTTCATGTGGCGAAACTCCTCGACTCTTTCGTCGTTGAGCGCCACGCGCAGCGAGCCCACCTGGCGCCACCCCGGGTTGCTTTTCTCGTTTTCCTGTAACCGGGAGAAGGTCTCTACCGACCACATTGCCAGCTGGACGCGCTCGGTTGTATTGCGCACCTGCCCGACCAGGCCCGCGGCCTGTGAGCTGGTTGCCGCGGCTACAGAGGGCTCCTTCTCGAGGAGGAGAATATCCGTCTTGCCCGCCTCGGCAAGGCTGTAGGCAGCGCCGCAGCCGACCGCGCCTCCACCGACGATAACGATCTCGGCTCTTTCAATGCTCATGGTTTCACGAATGGTACACGAGAGAACGCCTGGGCGAAAAGCCCGGATGCCAATTTGATATTTTCAGTGAGGGAGTCCGTAGTAGCTCTCGTACATGAGCTGGGCCTTTTTCCTGGCCTCGTTCCAGTCCCAGTCTCCATCGAAGCGGTCGGGGCTGAGGTTCTTTACGTAGGGGGAGGGGTCGCTGTCGATGAGCGACTCGACGAGATGCCGGCCGATGCCGGCTGAGCCTGAGATCCCGTGGGCGTTGCAGCCGCCGGCCATGACGAAGCCCTTCACCTTTGAACTTTCGCCGATGATGAAGCGCCCGTCCGGGGTGAAGGTAGGCCAGCCCTTGGAGATATGCCGGATCCCGAGCTCATTGATGACCGGGACCTGCGGCAGGACGTTCTCCCCCAGGAATTCGAGCACTTCCCAGTCCTCCTCCACGATCGGCTGTTCCCCGCTGAGGGGCACCGTGCGGGGGTCGGTCGAAAGCGAGCCGGTTTCCCAGCCGCCAACGAGGATCGAGTTGACCTCGCTGCGTACATAGATCGAGGAATCGGGTATGCGCACAACCGGCAGGGTGGGTTCGATTCCCTCACAGTCGATGGTCACAAAGAACTCGTGGCGCACAGGGAAAATCGGTAATTCAATTCCCACCGAGCTGGCCAGCTGGTAGGCGAAGGCGCCGGCGGCATTGATGATCATCTCGCATTCGATATCGCCCTGGTCCGTTTCGATCCCGGCGACGCGGCCGCCGTCGAGCTTCACTCCGGAAACCCTGGCGCCGGTCTTGAATTCGACACCGAGCTTTCGTGCTTCCGCGGCGTAGCTCATGGTCAGGTCATAGGGCTGGACATAGCCATCGGAGGGGCACCAGAGCGCGGCCTTGACGCCCTCGAAGGTCATCAGCGGCCAGAGCTCGCGGGCCCTGTCGTTGTCGATGAACTCGGTCTCGAGCCCGGCCTCATCCGCGACGTTCTTCAGGTTCTTCAGCTCATCGATACGCTCATCGCAATGCGCCACCCGCAGGGAGCCGACCTTTCGCCAGGCCGGGCTCTCGGGGCTGTCAGCCTGCAGGCGCTCAAAGGTTTTCGCCGACCACATCAGGAGCTTGACCTCTTCGACGGTGCTCCTGACCTGGCCGACGAGCCCGGCCGCCTGGGATGTGGTCTGGGCGGCGAGGCTCTCCTCCTTCTCGAGGACGAGGATGTCCTTGCGTCCGGCCTCGGCAAGGCTGTAGGCGACGGCGCAGCCTACAGCGCCGCCTCCGACAATCACTGTTTGTGCTCTCTGGGGAGGTGTCATTTGACGGGTATCGAACAGGCTATGTTGATGAGCTTGTGAGCCTGGATGCTGAGATGCCAGAGGGGGTTCTCAAGGCAGTATTCCAGGGTGAGGGATGTGTTCTCCTTGAGCCGCGGGCCATCCATGGGCTGCAGGAAGAAGTGGGTGTAGTCCAGCCTCTCGAAGGTTTCCGGGCTCAGGCCCTCCTGGGGATGGACGAGCTTGAGCTCGTCGCCGCTGTCGACGATCATCTCGGCGCCGGCCTTGGGGCTGACGCAGACCCAGTCGATTCCTTCCGGTGGTTTTTTTGTGCCGTTGGTTTCGATGGCGATCTCCAGGCCCTCGGCATGAAGCGCCTCGACAGCCGCGTCGTCGAGCTGCAGGAGGGGCTCTCCGCCGGTACAGACCACCAGCGGGTTTCCATTATCCCGAGCGGCCGCGGGCCATTTCTCCGCGACAGCCCCGGCCAGCTCTTCGGCATTCTCGAACTCTCCGCCGCCCGGTCCGTCGGTGCCGACGAACTCGGTGTCGCAGAAGTCGCAGACCGCGTCGGCTCGGTCTTCTTCGTGTCCTGACCAGAGATTGCAGCCCGCGAAACGGCAGAAGACCGCCGGCCTGCCGGCCTGGGCTCCTTCACCCTGGATCGTGTAGTAGATTTCCTTGACGCTGTAGCTCATGCGGGTTCACCGGCTCCCTGTCTTCGCTCGGGGGGCATCTCCTCTCCCGCGATCGTTTTTTCCCAGTCGATGGTGAACGAGCCGGACTCATCACGCGTCAGGGCGGGGGCGAAGCTGTGATATTCGGTGGGATCATCGAGCCCAGCCAGGAGCAGCGCCTCCCGGCGCTCGATGCAGGTGCCGCAGGCGCCGCAGTGAAGGGGGCCTTCCTGGTAGCAGCTCCAGGTGAGCTCGAGAGGCACGCCGAGCTCACCGGCGAGTCTCGCTATTTCCGTCTTGGTCTTGTCAACGAAGGGACGCAGGAGCTTGACCTCGTGCCAGTCGGCAAGGGCGATGGCGCTGCCGAGAGCCTCGGCGAACTCGCTTCTGCAGTCGGGGTAGATGGCGTGGTCGCCGGCGTGGGCGGCATAGGCCACGGCATCGGCTTTTTCAGCGATGGCCCAGGCCGCCGCCAGCGAGAGCAGGATCATGTTGCGGTTGGGGACCACGGTCTGTTTCATGCTCTCGGCTTCGTAGTGGCCGAGCGGAACCTCGACGGCGGCATCCGTCTGGCTCGAGCCGCCGAGAAGATTCGCGATGGGGCGGAGGTCGGCTATCTCATGCCGGACCCCGAGAGGCTCGAGGATCTTCGCCGCGCGCTCGAGCTCGACCCTGTGGCGCTGGCCATAATCCACGCTGAGCGCGAGGACCTCGCCATCATCCTGCAGCAACTGGTACAGCAGGGTGGTCGAGTCAAGACCGCCTGAAAAGGTGATGACAGTTTTCACCGGGATAAACGCTCTACGCAGGATGGGTTGTTTCGCGAGATCTCGCCGCCGTTCCAGGCCGCGCCGGATATTTTCGCGAGGTTATTTTTGCAGTTCCATAATGTAACGATTGCTCAGACTGGAAGCCATCAACGGCTTGGTGGAAAAGTGTCCATCAGTCGAAGATAGCGCTGAGGGGGACACGGATGAATCGTGGCCGGTAGATCGATGCGTCGCCGACCATGTCCCAGAAATTGTGGGAGTTGATCACATAGGATATGAGCAGCTCTCCCGGTGCTGAAAGATGCGCGTGTCCCTTCCCCGCGTAGGTGAAGCGCTTGTGCTTGCCCTTCTCCAGGTTCGTGACCAGGAAGACCTTCCTGAATTCGCTCCAGGGCCCCTCGGGATCAGCCGCCGTTCGCACCAGGACGTGTCTGCCGAAGACCGGTTGGCTCTCCACCAGGACCAGGCGGCTTTTTCCTCCGAAGGAGATCTTCTCGACGGTGTGTTCGTTGACGGCCTGGCCGGTTATTTTTACCGAGTCGGAGCTCTTCCGGCTCCAGTTCCTGCCATTGAAGAAACGCCAGGTGGAGAAATCATCCGCCCTGGCGGCGGGAGCCCTGGCGAGAACCACCTCCTTGTTGAGTCCCTTGACGTCGCGGATGCCGTAGATGTAGAGGGTTCCAGCTTCTCCGGGGCCTTTTCCTTCCGAGAGGTAGAGGGCTGTAGCCCAGGAGATGTCGTCGGTGCCGCTTCTGCGCGAATGGGGATTGACCGCCTGGCGGATCTTCCATTGCGAGGGATCGTCTTGGGGGTTGGAGATGACCGCGAGCGCGCCGCCCAGCATCCTGAAGTTGAAGACGCCCTCGCCGCCTTCTTTTTTTCTGCCCATGTGCATCAGGAAGACGAGGAGCTTCTTACCTCCCCCGGGCGGGCTGATCATGCAGCCGTCGAGCAGCCAGTACCAGCTCTTGGCGGAGGCCTGCGGGTCTCCGGGCGGCAGGTCAGGCTCAATCCATGCTCGCGGTTTGCCATCCTTGCCGGGCTTTCCCCAGAGAAATTCCAGGCTGTCATGTTTCGGCGGCTTTCCTCTTGAGATGGCAGGCTGAATTCCAATGGAGTTGTTCACCAGGCGTGAACCCTCCGCGTGTTTACCCTTCGCTATCGTTCCGACCCAGGTGTCCGAATAGAGCCAGAGCGTACGCCCATCTCCCAGTTGTACCGAGAAGCAGCCATCGGCGCCGGTCCACCCCTTCTTGCGGGCAAAGATCTCATCCCATTCCGGTGCCGGTTTTCCGGGGAGCTCCGCGGGAGCGGGCTGCGCCTGCACGCAGCAGCGGCTCGCGATGGCAAGGAGGGCCGTGCCCGCCAGCAATATCAGCGGACGGTTCGAGTTCATTCGGGTACATCCAACCCGGCGGCCCAGCACAGGGCGTTTCGAAGCAGGATGTTCATGCCCGGCTGGGCGAAGTCATCGACGTGCCCGAGGCTGGTATAGAAGACGCGGCCGCCAGAGCTGGTCTTGTTGGTCCAGGCGATCGCTTCGGGAGCTTTTCCCGCGATGGTTCCGCGAACGAGCTCTGTCGCGCTCTTCGCCAGGGGGGTGGTTCTGTAGAGTGAGCCGCATCCTTTCAGCTGGCCGAGGTCGACACCCTTGAGGATGGGATGGGTATTGCCTGTGGCAGGGGAACTGAGCCCGACGCGTGGGCCGTTGCCGTGGTGCCCGGTATAGTTGCCGCCGATGATGTCGCGGTCGAACTGGGACCATTCGACGAGGTCATCTTTCCATTCCCCTTTTTTCCGCATCGCGAAGGCGTGGCTGGCGGTACGTATGGCGACGATCGGCTTGCCCCTGGCGGCGAAATCGATCAGCAGCTTCATCTTGGGCGAGGGCAGCAGGCGGCGTCGAACACTGACCAGGATAATGTCGGCTTCCTTGATGGCCTCGATGCCCGGCAGGTCGTTGCGTTCCTTCTCGCTGGCGTGGACGTAGTCCACCTTGAAGAGGTGGCCGAGATGTTTTGCCGCGAAGGTTGGCAGGGTCTGGTTGGTCTTGTATTCCTGCTCGGCCATGATGATCAGCAGGTTGGGGCGCTTGTCGTTCTTGAAACGGAAGGCGCCGCCGCCGAGAAAGCTGTCGCTGGTGACCGTCGGGCAGACGAACTTCTCGATATGCTCCACGATGAGGTCGTTGCCGGTGAAGTGGCTGACGAAGGGGGGCATGGCGGGGTTGTACATCGTGTCGGTCATGTCCCGCATGAGGACGACGTTCTTGCCGTTGCGGGCCATCTGGCGCAGGCCGAAGGGGCGTCCGAGGACGCACATATTGGTGTGGACTCCCAGGAGGATGACGTTTTCTACCTTCCGGTCTTCCAGGACGCTCCAGACCTCTGATCCGTTGTCGCTGATGTAGTCGCTGTCGTGAATGTCGATCTTGTCGGTCTGTGATTTCCAGGGAGCGCGGGGGTTGCGGCCCCTGCTTTTGAGCTCCTCGGCCCACTTTCTGTGCGCCTCGGGATCGTCGTCCTCTCCTCCATCGGACTGATCGATCGGGTATTTTCCGGCGTCCTCCTCGGGGATGCGGCTGCACCAGGCGTCGATGTCCTTGGGGAGGTTCTTCGACCTGGGAGTCGAGAGCACCCGCTTGCGGGCCGGATGGTTCTTGTAGGGTGCGATGCAGCTGCTGGGAGCATGGATGATCGTGAAGCCCAGCTTTCGCGCCTTGTTGATCACCCGGTTCATGCGGGGAGCCATCTCGCCGCCTCTCAGGGTCGCGTTGAGGCAGTGGTGCAGGTCCCACATATCGCAGACCACGACCGCCGAGTTCGTCGGCGACCAGGTTTCCTGGCGCTGGAGGGCGTGGTAGCGCCCGCTGCCGCCGGCGGTCTCCTTGCGTTCGCGGACCTTCAGCTCGAGCTTTGTTTCTTTATCGGTGTCCTGTGCCGGACAATCGTTTGTCACGGCCGGCAGCAGCGTCAATACACATCCGATGAATGTCGCGGGTTTGAGCATCATTCCAGTTCATCCTCACAGCTTGCTGGTTTCAATAAGAACAGGAGCTTGAATTCTGTTTTCTCCCGGGCGCTTCCCTGGCAAGGGTCCCCCGGAGGTGCAGGGAGACATCTTGTCCCAGCGAGGCCTTCTTGGCAACAAGTCAAAACACATGAGAGAGCTTCTGTGGAGCCCGGCTTTCTGCTAAGTTTTCCTGTGGCAGAGAGACGAGGTGTTTTTTGCAGGCGGGAGATTACAATCCAGGCGATGTGTCCACGCTCGAGGGTGCTGCTGTAGCTGATCGCTTCACCGAGCTCACCGGGTTTCTCACTTCCGCCAGCGAGATCTGGCAGTCCCGGCCCTTCATCCTGGAGGAGCTTCCCTGGGAAGAGGAATTCGGCGGTCTCGCGTCCTGGCTCAGGCGCCTGGAGGAGAGCCAGGTTGATCAGCTGAGCATCGAGATTATGAACGGCAGATCTCTTTCCGATTTTCCTGGAGCTCCACGGGAGCTGGTTCGTTTTCAGGATGAGGCCCGCAGCCTGACGGCGCTGGGAGCGGTGGGAGGGGCGGAGGTGAGCGCCGCGCTTCTGCCGAGACAAGGCGAGCTGCGCCGGAGCGTTCCCGGACGAAAGTGGCGCCAGGTGGAATATTTCGCCGCGGCGGTGATGGAGCTCTTGCCTGACGACGTCGTTCGGGTTATCGACTGGTGCGCCGGGAAGGGGTGCCTGGGGCGAACGGTCTCTTTCCTGAGCGGCCTCCCGGCTCTGCTGCTTGAGCGCCGTGAGACCCTGCGCGAGCAGGCGCTCGAGGCGGCGGCAAAATCCGGCGCGAATTGCTCCTTTACGCCGCTTGATGTTTTTGACGACCAGGCCGCGCTCCTGCTCGGAGAGGATACGGCGGTGGTCGGACTGCATGCCTGCGGAAGTCTTACCGATGAGCTGATCGAGAAGTGCGTTTCTCGAAAGGTCCGGTCCCTGGCGGTCTCATCCTGCTGCTACAACAAGCTGCGGGAGGGTTCGAGCTACCGGCCTCTCTCGGCAAGGGGGCGGGAGGCCGGGTTGGAGATCGATCGGCACGGCCTGCGATTGGCGTGCCAGGACGAATGGGTCGCAAGTCCGCGTGAACGGGGATCGAGACGCCGGGAGCTGGCCTGGAGGCTGGGGCTTGACCTGCTGGTCCGCAGCGAGAAATCTACCCACCGGTATACGACCCAGGGCGCGCTGCCGCGCCGTTATTTCGATTTGTCTTTCGGCGATTTTTGCCGCCGCGTCAGCGCCGAGGCTTCCCTTGAGCTTCCCGCTTCCTGGGATGAGACCCTGGCTGAGAGGGCGGGCCGGGAGCGGGCTCTGCAGGCACGGGGCCTGGGAATCTTCAGGTCGATTTTTCGCCGTCCCCTCGAAGTGTGGATCGCTCTTGACCGAGCGCTCTTTATCGAGGAGGCGGGCCGACCGGCCCGGGTAGGGACCTTCTGCCCGCCCTCGGTGACTCCCCGCAACCTGTTGATTTCATCGGTCAGCTGAGCCCCGTTCATGAGCTCGGTTCATGAGCCCGGCTCAGCCGGGCTCTCATCGAGAGAGAGCCCTCCATCTTCACTCCTGGAGATGAGGAGCGATCCTTC
>CAJWMA010000049.1 GCA_913042995.1 uncultured bacterium
TGAAGACCCGGCTCCTTCGCGCCCTCGCGCAGGAGAACCTCCCGGTCAGCTGGAACATCCCTGAAGGTCTGCCGTAGCCCCGAGGGCCAGTCGACCTCCAGGCTGTCAACCTTCAGCGAGGCGCCGAGTCCGAAGAAGAGCTCCTGTGAGTTCTGCGACAGAAAGCCCGATCCGGCTCGCAGCTCCTTCACCTTCGACTTCCCGCCATGGCGGACCGTCACCCGGGCGCCGATGCCCTGGCGGTTGGACCTGGATCCCTCCAGCCTGACCTTGAGGCGATGGGAGCCTGGCGCCGAGTCGTTGCGCAGGATCCTCACCTGCGGCGCGTTCCTGTTCTTGACCAGGAGATCCGGATCTCCATCCCCGTCATAATCCCAGACGGCCAGCCCGCGGCCATCTTCCTGGTAGTCGAGCCCCGATACGGCTGACTGGTTGATGAAACCCGCCTGTCCTGTCCCGGAAAAGAAACAGTTACGCTCAAAACCTGACCACGACCCGCCTGACCTGATCAGCCGATTGATAGCCTCCCAGGCTCCTTCATATCTCGAGAGGCGGCTCTTCACCCCGGTTGCCCGCGACACGACCTGCCGCCAGAAAAAGCTTCACAAGTCATCCTTGCTCTCGTTGGAGATGAAGCCGTTGACGACATAGAGATCCTCCAGGCCGTCTCCTTCAACGTCGAGAAACTGCCCCGACCAGGACCAGCGGCCGAAGAAGGCGCCCGACCTGAAGCTCACATCCTCGAAGCGTCCATTTCCTGTATTCCTGAACAGCGAGTTCCCCCTGGACATTCTCCGGTAGGTCTCCCGCAGGCGGTCCGTCTCGAAGCGCGGCTGCCCGGCGATCCGGCTGCCGGCGGAAGACCACATATTGCCGACATAGAGGTCCATCCTTCCATCGTTGTCCACATCCTCCCAGGTCACGCTCATCCCGTTGCCGACATCGTCGACTCCCAACTCCCGCGCCACGTCACGAAACTTGCCGCCGCCCTCGTTGCGAAAGAGATTGTTGCGCCCGAAATCGTTCGCCACGTAGAGATCCGGGTCGCCGTCGGCGTCATAATCGCACCAGGAGGCGGCCAGGCTGAAGCGGCGGTTGTTCACCCCCATACCGGAGGAGGCTGTGAGCTCTCTGAAGCGCAGCTTCCCCTCGTTGCGAAAGAGAAAATTCGGAGCCCCGTTGTTGGCATCGTGATAGGGATAGGGATAGGTCGACTGAAGCTTCGAGCCCGCACCGGCCCAGAACACGTAGCTGAAGACGTAGAGATCAAGATCTCCATCAAGGTCATAATCCGCCGCCGCGCAGCCGAGCGTCGAGGCGCTCTCCCTGCCGGCCGTCTCCAGGCCGCTTGATTCGACCCTCCGGAACCTGCCCCGACCGTCGTTCTCAAACAGAAGAGTCTCTGTCGAGGTCACGGCCACCAGGTCGGAATCTCCATCGTTATCGAGATCGACAAAGAGCGAGCCGCTGGTCACGTCGAGAACATCCACTCCGGCGGCCGCGGCGACGTCGGAGAAGCGGCCGCCGCCAAGATTCCGGTACAGCCTGTTGGGAAGACCCGCGGGCTGGGGAACGTAGAAATCAAGCTTGCCGTCATTGTTGAAATCGCCAACGGCGATTCCCTGGTGACCGTAGACATCCATCCCGCTGGATGCATCGATTCTTGTGCGCCAATAGCCGACGCCCCGGCTCAGCTGGGACCTGAAGACGGGGTCATCTCCAAGGCAATCGAGGGTGACATCGGAAAAGGCCCGGGCGGGCGACCTCACCTTCTCAATATCAAGGCGGCTGAGCGAGAGAAGACCCTCCCGCGGCCCGCCAAGCCAACCCATCCTCCAGACGGTCCTGGCCTGCAGGTAGGCTCCGTCGGCGGCCACCCCATCGAGTTCCAGCAGCGCATCTACCTGCAGGCTGCCCCCCTTCCCCTGCGCCTCGGTCACCCTGAAGATCTTGAAGGCCGCCTTCGAGACCTTGCCGCACAGAGCGCTCAGCTCCTCCAGCTCAGCGCCCAGCTGTTGCGGCGTTACCGTCTTGAGCTTTCCGGAAGAAGAAGATCGCCCGGCGCTCCAGCTTCCGGCGCCGCCAGCTGTCTCCTTCCAGGTCTTCGGCACCAGGCCGCCGGAGCGAAAGCCGGGAGCCAGGAGCTTCCCGAGTCCTTCGGCGTCAACCTTGCCCGCGACGAGCCAGGCCGCCAGCTCATCGAGCGGGGCCTTGAGGCGGTCGCTCAAACGCTCAACCGACCAGTCATCCCGGGCGCTATCGACCTTCTCATAGACCCAGTCAAGCGGCCCCGCCCCCTTACCCGCGCGGGCGGGCACCTCGAGACGATACACCTCGTCACCGCCAGCGGGCTCCCCGCCGGGGAGAACCTGCTGGGGCAGGACAAGAGCTATCAGGATAACGATTGCCGTGAGACGGATCATGACTGTATTAGAAACAGGCGGATCGCGGAGAATAAAGAAGTAATCTCCTGAAACACGGCGGAGCGAGTCCCCGCTCAACGCGAGATTTCACTCACCAGCCGCCCCTCTATGATGGTCCCGACGCAATGCGTCGTGTACTCGAAGGGATCCCCATCAAAGAGGGCGAGATCACCATCCTTCCCGACAGCCAGGGATCCGACCCGGTCGGAGATACCGAGGATCCCGGCGGCGGAGGTGGTGATCAATTCGAGGGCGCTCTCAAAACCGAGTCCGTTTGCCGCTGCAACAGCGGCCTCGAACAGGACGACCCGGGTTTTCGGAACGTAGCTCTCGTACCCGCTCTGCATCGCCACCTTCAGCCCGGCCTTCTTCAGACGCGCGGCCGTCTCGAAGCTCGCGTTCTGAAGAGCCCCGTTGAAGCGGGCCATCGAGGGGTGAATGATCACCGGAACCCCGGCCTTCTTCAGCTCATCGATCAGCAGGTAGGCCTCGGCTCCTCCATCGAGGATCATTCGAAAATCAAACTCCTTCTTGAGACGAAGGGCGCTCGCGATATCCTGGGCGCGATGAGCGGTAATCAGCAGCGGCACCTCCTTGCGCAGGACCGAGGCCAGGGCCGCCAGACCCAGGTTCACCGGAGGCGTATTCTTCTCTTCCTCCCCGGCCTTCGCCGGCTTCTTCTCCCGCGGCTCCAGGCTCTCCAGGTAGGACTTCGCCTCGAGCAGCCGGGCCCGCAGCATGGACATCTGCTTGCCTCTGGTTCCCGGAGATTGTCCCCCGCCGCGCAGTGAGCCGGGGCCCAGGGTCAGCGAGATGCCTGCGGTGGGTACCATGACGGCATCCTCTACAGTATTGCCAGTGGTCTTGACGATCATGGTCTGGCCGGAGATCAGCTCCCCGGGAGCATGCCCGGTATGGAGGGTCGTCACGCCGTACCCCCTGACCCACTCGATGAGAGCCTCCCGCGTATTGTAGGAATCAACAGCCCTGAGCTCCGGCTGCATCGGGCTTGAACGCTCAAGCTGGTCCTGGTCGTGCTTATGGTTGAAGTAGCCGGCGAGGCCTACAACGCTGCGCGCATCGATAAGCCCCGGCGTCACCACGGCCGCCTCGAGCACCTTGAAGCCCGCCGGGATGGCCACGTCGGCGGCGCGGCCAATCGCAGCCACCTTGCCCTCCCGGATGATGACGACACCATCCTCCACCACGGGTCCCGCCATGGTGTAGATCTTCTTGCCCCTGACCGCCAGCTGCGCTGAAGCCGACGTGGCCGCAAGGAACACCAGGAGCAAAGCCGATAGAGCTCGCCGCATCATCTCCCTCCTCCCTCTTCACCGAAGCAGCAGTGATAGGGATCCTGGTCCACTCCCGCTCCATAACCTCCCACCGCGTGCAGGAGATCGTCGGGATCGCCTCGATCAAAGACCTTCCGGCCCTCGACCCAGGTCTCGAGCACCTTGGTGTACACGCTCAACGGATCACCGTTGAGAATGACGAAATCCGCATCCTTACCGACCTTCAGAGAGCCGATGCGCTTGTCAAGATCGAGCATCTTCGCGCCGGCAAGAGTGAGAGCCTCCAGGCCGGCCTCCCGGCTCATCCCCCCCCGCACCCCGAGGCCCGCCATGCGCAGGAAGAGTCGTGAATCGGTGATCCAATCATCGGTATGAAAGGCCGTGAGAACCCCGGCCTTCTCGAGGATTCCACCGGTCTTGAAGACCAGGTTGACCGCCTCGAGCTTACCGCCGGGGCTGTCAACAAGGATGATCGAGCAGGGAACCTTCGCCCTGGCGATCTCCTCGGCCACCATCCATCCCTCGCTGACATGGTGCAGAACAACCCGGAAGCCAAACTCCCGCGAAAGCCTCAGGACCGTCATGATATCGTCGTGGCGATGGGTGTGGTGATGAACCACCCTGCGTCCCTCGAGTACCTCGACAAGGCCCTCGAGCCGCAGGTCCCGAGGCGGCTTCTTCTCGGGATCATCGAGCGCGGCCGCGAGCTTGTCCCTGTACTCGCCCGCCCGAATGAACTCCGCCCTCATCAGCGCCGCTGACTTGGAGCGGGTGCCGGGAAACGGCGCCGCCCTCTGCGAATTGGTTCCATTCGCCATCTTCATGCCGCCGAGAATCCGTCCATCCTTGTCCCGCAGGCAGAGCCCCTCGATGGTCTTTGAGCCGCGCAGCTTCACATAGACAGTCTGTCCGCTGAGCAGGTGCCCGGAGCCGGGCATGATATTCAGGGCCGTCAGGCCTCCGGCGACAGCGCGGCGAAAACCGGAATCCCGCACATTGAGGGAATCGTAGATCCTGACGTCAGGCTGAACCGGACCCGAACCATCTCCCCCGCCGATTCCGCCGATGTGGCTGTGGGTACAGATCAGGCCGGGAATGACAACCTTGCCCTTGAGGTCGAAACGCTTCGCGGTGGCTGGAATCGCCACCTTGCCCGCCGGCCCGAGAGCCTTGATCACCCCGGCCTCCACCAGCAGCGTCCCGGCCTCGATCGGCTCGCCCTCGACCGGTATGATCTTCGCTCCTGTGAACGCATGGGGAACCTCCTGCGCCAGGGCGGAGGTCCACTGCGCAAGGGTCAGTATCAACAGGGTGCAGGCGATTTTCAGCATCAGAAACGACACTCCTCTGAGAGTCCGAATAACGACGGCCCGGCTCTCGCCGGTACACAGCCCCCCGCATCCACCCGAGACTCAAATCTACCGCATCCGCCAGCCGGATCCAAAGCTCAAGAGAGGCAATTCACAGCGGGGCGACCATTTCACGAAAACGACGCAATACCGTTCTTACCGAGCCCCAGGTAGATAAAACGATGCCAAAGAGGTGTTGCACAGGTATCCTTAAGCAACGGAAGCCTGTGAATGATAGCCAGAGGATATCCACCATGTCTCGATTCGTATTCCACTTCCTTGGATTGATTCTCCTGCTCGGCGCAGAGCCCTGCTTCGCCCAGATTATCATTAACGAGATCCAGGCCTCCAACGATTCAACCATCGATGATGTCGATGGGGACAGCTCCGACTGGATCGAGCTCATCAACGTCTCCAATGCCCCGTACGACATCGGAGACCATGCTCTCAGTGACGACCCGGATAATCCCCGGAAGTGGGTGTTTCCATCTTTCATGATCCCGCCGGGTGATCGCCTGATCGTCTGGTGCTCGGGCAAGGACCTGCGATTTCCGACCACAGAGCAGCTCCTTGCCAACGACTCGGCCGTCGAGGTCCGGCCAACGATGCTGGATCTCGATCACCCCTGGCGCTACCTGACCGCGCTGCCTGAAAGCGGCGACCCGCCCGCCGGATGGAACCAGACGAATTTTCTCGAATCACGCAACTGGCAACTAGGGATACCCGGATTCGGTTTCGGAGACGATGATGACCGCACCGAGCTGGAGAGTGGAATCGGAGCTGTTTTCCTGAGAACGAACTTCGACGTCCCGGAGCTCGGGCCGGGAACCAATGTGGCGCTCAACGGCGTCGCCACCCAGTCCTCCCAACTCGAAGACTGGGAAGCCGGGCGGGCCATCGACGGCAACACCGATGGAGATGGAGAAAACGGCAATTCCGTATCCCAAACAGATGGAGAGAACTCCTGGTGGGAAGTAGACCTCCAGGCCACCCACGACATCTCCTACATCAAGCTCTGGAACCGACTCGATTGCTGCAGCTACCGGTTGACTGATTTCACCGTCACCGTCTTCAATGAAAACCGCGCGAAGATCTATGAAAAATCCTTCCTCACCGATGAATCCGGCGTCCTGGGTCCCTGTTTCACTGTCGATGGGATCAATGCGGCGGGTTCTCTCGAGGCCCGGTTCGTTCGAATCTCAATGCCCGGAAGCCACCTGAGTCTCGCCGAGGTAGAGATCTTCTCGCTGGAACCAAGCGTTGACCTCGAAGGCATGGTCCTGCAGGTCAACTACGATGATGGGTTCGTAGCCTGGCTCAACGGCACGAGAGTTCTCTCGGTCAATTTCCCCGAAAACGAAGACCCCACCTTCAACAGCAACTCAACGAGGTCCAGGGAGGCCCGTCGCGTGCAGCGCTGGATGGTCCCGGAGTGGGCGAACCTGCTGCGGCCGGAGAACAACCTGCTGGCTGTCGCCCTTCTCAACCGGACCCATCGCAGCAACGACCTGAGCTTCATGCCGGAGATCGGCTTCAGCGATCCAACCTTCCACACGAACTTCCAGCTTGATTCCGATGGAGAGTTGCTCCTGCTCACATCCCCCGGCAGGGAGATTCTCGATGGAATCGAGATGCCTGCGCAGAACGAAGACCGCTCCTACGGCCGGGTGCCGGATGGAACAGGCCCCTTCAGCTACCTCTTCTACCCGACACCAGGCGATGTTAACGACACCCACACCTCCCAGGAGCCCATCGCCTCGTCCATCAACTTCTCCCCTCTCCCCGGATACCACAACGGAAACACAGCGGTCGTTCTCTCGGCCAACATCCCCTTTGATGATTTCGAAGTTCGGTACACGACCAACGGTACGCCCCCAACCAGGGTCAGCACCCTCTCCACGGGCCCCATCAACGTCTCTCGCGACACGGTTATCCGCGCCGCGGGCTTTCTCGATGGCCGCGAGGTTGTCAGATCGTCAGCGGGAACCTACTTCGTTCGCCGGCCCCAGCCGGACCTGCCCGTAATGTCCGTATCCATGAATCAGGCAGATTTCAGCAACCTCCATAACAACAGCGGAGGCAGGGGTAGAGGATCGGAACGGGAAGCCTATCTTGAAATTTTCAACGATTCAGGAGACCAGGTCATCCAGACCGGATTCGGACTGCGGCTCCACGGCGGCGCGGGCCGCGGCGGCGACTTCTCCACCAAGAAGGCCTACAAGGCCTATTTCAGGGGAGTATATGGGGACACGAAGCTTCGCTACCCCCTGATCCCCGACACCGAGCTGGAGGTCTTTGACAAGCTGGTGCTGCGCTCGAATTTCAATGACGCCATCGGCAGAAACGGCAACGGCAGCCTCCTTCGCGACCAGCTGATCCGAAACCTCCACAAGGTAATGGGTGGTCACATTTCACACGGAGCCTGGTACCACCTGTTCGTCAATACGCAGTACAGGGGAATCTACAATGTCGTTGAACGTATGGACGAAGAGTTCATGGAAGACTATTTTCCCGATGAAGGTTCCGATTGGGACGTCATAAAGACAGGCGATGATGTGCTGGTCGGAAGCAACCAGGAATGGAACCGCATCCAAACCTTCCTGGGCCAGAACAACCTCTCGAGCAACGAGGCCTACAACGCATTCGGTGAGTTTGTCGACATCGAGAATTTCACGTCCTATATGATCGTCAACATCTGGGCCCAGAATCATGACTGGCCCCACAACAACTGGTACGCTTCGCGCTCGAGAACGGAGGGAGGCAAGTGGAGATTTTTCTGCTGGGATGCCGAATTTGGGATCAGCCTGAGCCCCGGCGGCTATTCGTCGAATACCGTCACCCACGCCCTCAACGGAGGCGGGCGCCTGGCGGCAATCTTCAGAGCGCTGACAAACAACCTGGGCTACCGCCGCTACTTCAACGACGCGGTCGACCGCTATCTCAACGGCCCCCTGAGCCCGGCCAACACGCGCCTTCATCTCGATCAGCTTCGCCAGATAGTCCTGCCTGACATCCAGGATGAGTTGAGCCTGGTGCGATCGAACCGAACCCAGTGGGACCGGAACATCAGCACGATGTACACCTTCCTCTCCAATCGTAACGGCCCCTTCATCTCCCACGTCAGGAGCGAAGCCCGGCTGGCTCCGCCGCCGGACCCGACGCCCAGCGTCCGGTCGGTTACACCTGCTGAGATCGTGAATACAGGGGACGTGGTTGTGAGAGTGCGCGGGACTCGCCTCGTACGAAACATCGAGATTTTCTTCAACGACATTGAGGCGGAGGTCATCAACTATCACGGAATCATCGGCGGAGTCAGCGTACGCGTCCCCTTCGATGGAAACCTTCAAGGTCCGGTGACGGTGCGGGCGCGAAACCCGGACGCTGATGTTGAATCAGACGACACAGCGGGACTCTTCTCCGTCTCCCTGCCCGCGCCCCTGGTTACCGGCATCCAGCCCACCACCGGCTCCGCCGCGGGAGGAGATACGGTCTACCTCAGCGGCGGATTCTTCCTCGAAGGCGCCACAGTGTTCTTCGGCGACCAGGAGGCGCCAACGGTCACCCGCTTCGGCCCCAACGCCGACAGCACAGTCCTGCTGCAGGTCACGACACCCCCGGGACAAGGCGAGGTCGAGGTGAGAGCCGTAAACACGATCCCGGGCAGGTCGGAGTCCGTCGACAGCGTGACCTTCACCTACGAAAACGCCGATGGCTATATCAGGGGAGATGCGGATTCAAGCGGAGACATCAACCTGACCGACGCGGTACAGCTGCTGAACTTCCTGTTCTCCGGAGGCGCTGAGCCTGCCTGCGCCGCCGCGGCCGACACCAACAGGAGCGGCTCTGTCGACATGACCGATGCGATCCAGATCCTGAACTTCCTGTTCCTCGGAGCTGAGAATTTCCCCGCCCCGTTCCCTGGTTGCGGGCAGGATCCCCTGGGCGAGCTGCTCGACTGCGACACGACCAGGAACTGCCAGTAGCTCTCGCCTTTTCCGCAACCCGAATGCGGCCTTCGGCTTAGAGCTGAGACCTCAAATAAGCAGTGTCTCACCAGCCCGCAGACGGTATTCTTGGGGGATTGTAGTATTCACTCATCCTCCCCGAGTCCAGACCCATGCCCCGAACAGCGGCTCTCTATCTTGGAGCCATCCTCCTTCTAAGTCTGCAGACGGCCTCGGCCCAGATCGTCATCAACGAGATCCAGGCATCGAACAGGGAGACGATCGAGGACGTCGATGGGGACAGCCCGGACTGGGTCGAGCTCCAGAACATCTCCGCCGCGCCCTACGATATCGGCGGCCATGGCCTGAGCGATGACTCGACGAACCTCCTGAAATGGATCTTCCCTTCCTACGTCATCGACCCCGGCGAGCGGCTCCTGGTCTGGTGCTCCGGCAAGGATCTGCAGTTCCCCTCCGAGGAGCAGGTGACCCGGCTCGGCTCAACGATCGAAGTTCGCCCGACAGTCCTCGGCCTTGAGCAGGAGTGGAGCTACCTGAGCGGGCTGCCGGAAAGTGTCGGCCCCGCCGCCGAGTGGAGCCAGGCCGGGTTCGACGCCAGCGGCTGGGCGCGCGGACTGCCGGGCTTCGGCTTCGGAGATGATGACGACCGCACCGAGTTCGAGCGGGGCATCGGCGCCCTCTTCCTCAGGACAACCTTTGACGTCGACAACCCGGAAGCCCTGGAGAGCCTGGTCCTGCAGGTCAACTACGATGACGGATTCGTCGCCTGGCTCAACGGAACCCGTGTCATCTCGATCCACTTCCCGGAGGACGAGGAGCCGACCTTCGCGAGCAATTCCTCCCGGTCAAGAGAAGCTCGACGGGTACAGCGCTGGATGGTCCCGGAATGGATCGACCTCCTGCGCCCCCGGGACAACCTGCTGGCCGTGGCTGTACTCAACAGGACACACAGCAGCAACGACATGAGCTTCCTGCCGGAGCTGGGAACTGTCGGACCTACCTTCCACACCAACTTCGAGTTGGACTCCGATGGGGAGGTCATTATTTTTTCGAGCCCCGAAGGAGAAATAATCGATGGCCTCGACATGCCGGAACAGAGCATGGACCGGTCCTACGCCCGCGTCCCTGATGGAACGGGAGATTTCGGCTACCTGCTCTACCCGACGCCCGGAACAGCCAATGACACCCACTCCTCGGACCGGATCCTGCCCTACGAGGTGGGCTTCAGTCCTTCCGGCGGATTCAAGGACGGCGCCCAGAGCGTTACCCTCTCAGCCGACATCCCCTTCGATGATTTCCAGATCAGGTACACCACCAATGGAACGACTCCCACGCAAACCAGCTCCCTCTACAGCGAGCCGATACAGATCTCCAGGGACAGGGTTATCCGGGCTGCGGGTTTCCTCGGAGACCAGCTAGTCCTCGAGCCTGCATCCGAGAGCTATTTCATCACCAGCAGGGACTTTGTCCTGCCTGCTCTCTCGGTCTCAATGGATCCCGGACACTTCCAGGAAGTACACAACAACACCGGCGCAAGAGGACGCGCGGCGGAACGCGAGGGCTTCCTCGAAATCTTCGAGCTGGATGGCAGTCCCGCCCTCAAGACCGGCTTCGGCATGCGGCTGCACGGCGGAGCCGGCCGCAACGGGGGCTTCGGCATCAAGAAGGCCTACAAGGCCTATTTCAGAGGCGAATACGGCGCCAAGAAGCTGCGCTACCCGATCATCCCCGACACCGACGTCGAGGTCTTCGACAAGCTCGTGCTGCGCTCGAACTTCAACGACGCCTTTCGAACCGGCGGCGGAGCCGCCTACATTCGCGACCAGGTTCTCCGTGATCTCCACCAGGACATGGGAGCGCTCGTCTCCAATGGCTCCTGGTACAACCTGTTCGTCAACATGCAATACCGCGGGGTCTACAACGTAGTCGAGCGGATGGACAAGGTCTTCTTCGCCTCCTATTTCCCCGAAGATGGAGAGAACTGGGACGTGATCAAGACAGGGGATGACATCCTTGATGGTGACAGCGCCGCATGGACATCGATGCTCAATTTCTTCCGGAGCACGAATATGCGGGAGCCCGGAAATCTCGAGCTGGCCGCCGAAAAAATCGACATCGAGAACTACACGTCCTACATGCTCCTGAACATCTGGGGCCAGAACCATGACTGGCCCCACAACAACTGGTACGCCGCCCGTCCGCGCCGGGAAGATGGGAAATGGATTTTCCTGAGCTGGGATGCTGAATTCGGCCTCAGCCGTAATCCCGGAGGCTGGTCATCCGACACCTTCAATCATGTACTGAGCAGAAACTCGAGCCTCTCGACCATCATGAGTAGTCTCATCAACAGCCCGGACTACGCCCAGTACCTGATCGATGAGCTGGATCGTTACCTTGAAGGTCCGCTCTCGCCGCAAAATGTCATCACCGAGATTCGGCGGCATAAGAGCGCGATCGAGGGCGACATGATCGAGGAATGCCGAATGAGCGGCCAGTCGATCGGCACCTGGAATGCCAACGTGAGAACCCTCGAGGTCTTTGCCCAGCGCCGCGGCCCGGTCATCAGGACAGCCATTCTCAACTCAGCCCGCATCCCGATGCCGCGAGCGCGCTATACGCGACCGAATGCGATCGAGCTGGTGGACCCGGTCGAGATCCGGATCTTCGGAACCCGCTTCACCGACAATACCACCGTCACTTTCAACGACATACCATCTCCCCGAACGGAGCGGATCTCCAGCCGTGAACTGCTGGCCGTGGTGCCGGCCGACATGAGCCTGGAGGGCCAGCCGACGATCACCCTGGCGGACCCCGTCCAGGGCCGCTTCACCGCGCGGGAGCTGCTCGAGGTCACCCTCGTCCGCCCCGCGCCAAGAGTCATCCGGCCTGACCTCGGTTCTGAAGGCGGCGGCGACACCATCACGATCGAGGGGGAGAATTTCACCGAGGGCGCCCGGGTTGAATTTAACGGTGTCCCCTCGCCGCAGGTCGAAGCCGTAGGAGACACCGGGGAGGCTCTCTCCGTGGTAACTCCGCCGGGACAGGGCATGGTCAAGGTGCGTGTCATCAACACCCGGCCGGGCGACCTGCCCTCCGCGAACGAGCTCGACTTTATCTACATCCCCTCGGAATCCGAAAGCTTTCTGCGCGGCGACTGCGATGGAGACGGACGCCACAGCATCAGCGATGGAATCTGCATCCTCTCCTACCTCTTCAGGGGAATCCAGATCGGCTGCCCCGACAGCGTCGACACCGACGACTCGGGAAGCCTCGGACTCACCGACGCCGTCTACCTGCTCAACTGGCTCTTCCGCCTCGACCCGCCCCCCGCCGCGCCTTTCCCGGACTGCGGCGCCGACCCGACCGGCGACGAGCTGGACTGCCCCGTTGGGGGCTCCTGCGGCTGAGCCCCCGCCCCGGACGGCAGCCCTCAGACCTGCATCTGAAGCAACTCGCCAATCGCATCCCGCACCTGCTCGAGCTCCGTCTCGCTCAGCTCCGGATTGGCAATCTCATAGGTCCTGTCGCTCTCGCGGCGCTCCTGGAGCTCGAGCCACTCAAAGTTGTCGCGAATGAAGGTGCCCTTGAGAAGCAGGATCTTCTTGCGAATCAGCAGAAGCGAGAGAACGAAACGCAGGTCGCGGCGCTGGGATTCACTGGGACCGGAAGGCGCCCCCGCTTCCTCTTCTTCGGCCGCCCCCGGCTCCGCCTTTGGTTCAGTTTCAGCCTTGCCGCCGAGCCCTCTGAAAAACTCGAGGACCACCAGGGGATCAAAGCGGATCTTGACCGCCTCTCCATCCTGCTCTTCAGGTCGACGGGTACGCCAGTAGGCGAAGATGCCGGAGCGATCCACCCTGCCGGAACCCTCACCGCCCTCCTCCTGCCCGGGTTCTTCCGGAGCCCAGCAGGAAACACAATAATTCCTCCGGGCGAACTCCTCCTCCAGGAAGCAAATCGTCGAATAGAATTCTCCACCGGGTGAAAGGTCGCCCTGGCAGGCGCAGCATTGATGCTCAGGCGTCGGAAATTGGTAGGCCCTGTCTTTCATTCTTCACTTCCTTTGCGCGGCCTTGAACCAGGAGACTGCCAAGGCTTCAGCGGCCGGAGCGGCCTTCGAAGCGCACAGCGCAGATTGTACGGACACCCGACTGGAAAACAACAGCAATCAAACACTATCGCCGGCCGCGGAACCGACTCCCGCGCCGACTCCGGCGGACATGACCCATAAAAGATTTCATGGAATTACGGGACGATCTTTGGTTAGGTCGTCTGGTACGAGAGTAACAGTCGAAGGCTGGATTCCGGCGGGGCAAGCGGAGCGCCGTTGCTTCCCCTTCGAGAAAAAGTGAAGAACCCGGCATGCCCAAAGATTTCGTTCATCTCCACGTCCACAGCGACTTCAGCCTCCTTGATGGAGCGGCCTCAATAAAGAAGCTCGTCGCCAAGGCCAAGAACGACAACATGCACTCGCTGGCCCTGACCGATCACGGCAATATGTTCGGCGCTCTCCAGTTCTACCGCGAATGCAAAGCTGAAAACATCAAGCCGATCATCGGCATGGAGGCCTATGTCTCACCGGGGTCGCGCACCGATCGCAAGCGCTCGGAATATGGAGCCTATTTCCATTTCCTCCTGCTGGCCAAGGATCTGGAGGGATACCACAACCTCATGAAGCTCTCCTCTCTCGGCTACCAGGAGGGCTTCTACTACAAGCCGAGGATCGACAAGGACATCCTGCGGGAGCACTCAAAGGGCCTGGTCGGTTCGAGCGCCTGCCTGTCGAGCCCGATCAACCGCATGGCTCTGATGGGAACCGAAGAGCAGCTCCGCACAGAAATCGAGGACTACAACGACATCTTTGAGCCAGGGTCCTTTTTCCTCGAGATCCAGGACCACGGACTGAAAGAACAACGGGACATCATTGAAAAGATTCCGCCCCTGGCGAAGGAATACGGAATCCCGATGATCGCCACCAATGATGTCCACTACCTGACGAAAGAAGACGCCCGGGCGCAGGAGATCCACCTGTGCATCAACACCGGCAAGACGATGGAGGATGACGATCGGCTGCGCATGCACACGAGCGAATTCTTCTTCCGCAACAAGGAGGAGATGAACCGCATCTTCAAGGACTTCCCCGAGGCGATCGAAAACACCGTCATGATCGCTGAGATGTGCAATCTCGAGCTGGACTTCAGCAAGACCCACCTCCCGCCATTCACCATCGACAAGGATGAAAAAGAGGACGACCCGGAGGCCTATTTCCTTCGGCTCTGCAGGGATGGGTGCCGTGAACGCTACGCTGATTTTGACGAGAACCAGGAGGCCCTGGACCGGCTCGAGTACGAGGTCGGGATCATCAAGGAGATGGGATTTGTCAGCTACTTCCTCATCACCTGGGACTTTATCCGCTACGCCAAAGAGCGGGGAATCCCCGTCGGCCCCGGCAGGGGATCCGCCGCGGGAAGCATCGTCGCCTATGCCCTGGGCATCACCAACATCGACCCCCTGCGCTACGACCTCCTGTTCGAACGATTCCTGAATGTCGACCGTATCTCCATGCCTGATATTGATATCGACTTCTGCATGGATGGACGGGAAGAGGTTATCAACTACGTCCGTGAGAAATATGGAGAGGAGAGAGTCAGCCAGATCTCCACCTTCGGCACCATGGCGGCCAGGGCGGTCATCAGGGATGTCGGACGGGCTCTCAACATACCGCTGCCCGAGGTCGATGCCATCGCCAAGAAGATCCCCGGAGGGCCCGGGGTCAAGCTGGGTGAGAGCCTTGCGGCGGACAAGGAACTCTCGGCCATGGGGGAAAAGGATCCCCGCATCTCCGAGCTCTTCGAGATAGCCCAGAGGCTCGAGGGTCTCAACCGCCACCAGTCCACCCATGCGGCGGGTGTCGTCATCGGAGACGCCCCGCTCATCGACATGATTCCTCTCTGTAAGAACGGCGATGATATCCTGAGCCAGTGGTCCATGGAGGACCTCGAGAAAATCGGCATGCTGAAGATGGATTTTCTCGGTCTCCGGACCCTCACCATCATCTCCCGCTGCACCAGGGAGATCCTGAAAACCCGCGGCGAAACACTCGAAATCGATGACATCCCCCTGGACGATCCAAGCACCTACGAGCTGCTCTGCAAGGGGGAATCGATCGCCGTCTTCCAGCTTGAATCCAAGGGGATGCGGGATCTCCTCCAGAAACTCAGGCCGGACAGCTTCGAGGACATCATCGCCCTGATTGCCCTGTATCGCCCCGGGCCCATCGAGGGCGGCATGGTTGACGATTATGTCAAGGTCAAGCATGGCCAGCAGGAGTGGGAACCCATACACCCTCTGCTTTCGCCCATCCTGGCCGAGACCAACGGCGTCATCCTCTACCAGGAGCAGGTGATGCGCATCGCCAATGAGCTCGCGGGCTTCAGCCTGAGCGAGGCGGACACCCTCAGGCGAGCGATGGGAAAGAAAAAGATGAAGCTCATGGCCGAATTCTCTGACCAGTTCATCGAGGGTTCCCAGAAAAACGAGGTCTCCGTTAAAGGAGCGAAGGAGATCTACGACCTCATCGAAAAGTTCGCGGGCTACGGATTCAACAAGTCCCACTCCGCCGCTTACGCGGTCCTGAGCTACCAGACAGCCTACCTCAAGGCAAACTACCCGGCTGAATTCATGGCCGCCGTAATGACCTGCGAGATGAACAATACCGACAAGATTGTCGAAAATCTCGAGGAGTGCAGACGCATGAACATCGAGTTCAAGGCGCCCGACATCAACACCTCGGAGAAGGAGTTCACGGTTGTCGACAACAAGATCTGGTATGGCCTGGAGGCCGTCAAGGGACTCGGAGGCAAGGTCGTCGATGGGATCCTCGAGGCGAGGCGCGAGGCCGAGTTCAAGTCGATCTTTGATCTCTCCGAGCGCATCGCCGGCAATTCCATCAACAAGTCGGCGCTTGAGCAATTAATCAAGAGCGGCGCCTTCGATTGCTTCGAAAAGAAACGGGCCCAATTGGTGGAGACCGTCCCGACCGCCCTGAAGCGCGGACAGGAAGCGCGCAAGGACAAGGAGCGCGGGCAGATGACCTTTGGTTTCCTCGCCGCGTCCGCCCAGGAGGAAGGAGAGACCGACGACTCCTATCCGGACATCGACGAGTGGAGTGAGGCAGAGAAGCTAGCCAATGAAAAACAAAGCCTCGGGTTCTATCTCAGCGGCCACCCGCTTCAGAAATGGTGGCCCATCCTGAAGGGCTACACCACCACCACCGTTGAACAGCACCTCGAGGAAAGCGAGAACTCGAAGGTCCGCATTGGAGCGCTGGTGACCAAGCTCGAGAAGAGGGTCATGCGCAGAACAGGGAAGCCCTTCTATATCGCCACAGTGGAAGACATGAAACAGTCGATGGAGCTCTTCATCAGCGAAGAGCTGCACGAAAAATATGGAGAGTACCTGGTGGCGGATGCGATCATCCTGGTCACCGGAAAGATCTACAACAGGGCCAATGGGAAGAGCCTGCGAGTAGAGCGGATCATACCGATGAAGGATATCCCGAGGCTGCTGACAAACGACCTCAGCATTCGAATTCCCCCTGAAAATGATGACAGCGACAAGCTGAAGTACAACCTCAAGAACCTCCTCGGCAGCCACAGGGGAAATTGCCCGGTCTTTCTCGTCCTTTCGAACGGAACGAGCCCCGGCAAGAGGATTCTTGTCGGTAAGGAGCTCTTCGTCACACCCGACTACGAGCTCTTCGATGGAATCCGGAATCTCTTCGGAGAAAACTGCCTCGTCATCAACAACGCTGGCTGAGAAAGAAACAAGACGGCGGCTTGGAGAAACGCGCCCCCATGGTCAAGAGTCCGCTTTCCATTGAAGACTTCCCCGCCGGATTCGAGAGACGCCTCGATGCCAACCTCCAGGATTGCAGGGCTCGGATCGCCGCGGCAGCCGTTCGCTCCGGCCGGGCCGCTGAAGACGTCACCCTGCTCACTGTGAGCAAGTATGTCGACTCAGAAGTCATGCGCGTCCTGTACGACCTGGGGGTCCGGAAATTCGGAGAGAACAGACCCCAGGAGGCTGCCAGGAAGAGCCGGGAGCTGGCAGATCTCGACGGGGTCGAGATCCACTTCATCGGCCACCTGCAGAGAAACAAGGCTCGATTGACGGTGGAGCATTGCCGATCGGTACACTCCCTTAACTC